>JBJKSV010000796.1:0-7047 GCA_046703605.1 Limisphaerales bacterium | reverse complement strand
CCCTGGGGCACTTTCATTTCCAGCACCATGATCGTGATGATAATGGCCAGCACGCCGTCGCTGAAGGCCTCGAGCCGGTTGGTATCCATCCAAACAGAGTAGCGCCAGGAGCGCCGCCGCGCCAATTTCTACCCTCTAATTGCTCCGCGCGTCACACCGAGTTGATTCAGCAGCTTCAGTTCGCGCCAGATCTGCTGTCCGGTGATTTCGCCTCGAAGCAGTCGTTCGTACCGGTCAATGGTTGCTGCGACCTGGGAGGGAGTCTCGTTTAGGAACTCAAGACGGAAATGCCGCACACCCAGCGCCAGCATCCTGGACACGTAATCAGCCCCGGTCTGGGCCAAGGCATTGAAAACCGTGTTGCGGCAGCCGGCATCGGCCTTGACAGGATGTTCGGCGCCGACCCGGTCGCGCAGTCTCACCTCGTGCTTATCGCAAGGGCGCCCGCAATTGGTGTAATCCGTGCCGCTGGAAAGGAAGGCGCAAAACACGCAGTGCTCCATGTGAAACATGGGGATATGCTGGTGGATGGTCACCTCGAACCATTCCGCCGAGGCTGAGCGCAGGAGCGCCTCCAACTGGGTGAAATTCAGGTCGTAGGAGGCGGTGACGCGCTCCAGACCGAACTCGCGCATGAAATACTCCGCGGTGAGCCGGTTGGCGATGTTCAGTGAATAGTCGCCGATCCGCCGCTCTTCAGCGAAATAAGCGAGGTGGTCGTAGTTCCGGACCAGGTAACCATCGGCCTCACACGACCGTACCTGCTTGAGCGTCCATTCCTCGCCGGTCTTGAAGATTCGCGGCGGCGCCACGAAAATGGTTCGCTTGGCAGCGCCCTGACTCGTTCCTCGGACCGACGCCACCGCATCCCGGTATTTCTTCGGGTCTTCGAAATCGCAATACACGGTCGCAACGCCACACTTGATGGCGGTCTCAAGCTGGGCCAGGTTGCGCACGAGGACAATCAGGTCCGGTTTGGCAGTCTCACCGCCGCTCCCATTTCCTGCGTCGGTGAGCGCTTCAGCGGCGGGCTCGGGATGAAGTGTCCAGGGCTTTGGCTGGACGCGCTGAACCTCCAATCGCTTCACAACCTCCCGTCGCAGGCGATTTAGCTCGCTAATCGGCAGCAGAACCTCGCCTTCCAGACAGTTCCGCACGTCCGCCAGTTCGAAAGGCGTCCCTCCGAGCCGGCCCAGTTGCTGGCGCAACAGGTCGGTGGTAAGGGGATGCTTATCCGCCTTGACCAGGGGCACCCCTGAATCGAGGGACGCGATGCATCCGAGGTCATCGCGGGCGATGAGCGTCAAAGGCGCGTCCGCGAAGCCGTGCGCCTCCATCGTGACAGAGCGACGGAATCTTGGAGCCTCGCCTTGGTAACTCTGACGCAACCGCCGGTCCAATTCCGGGTCGCTGGTCTTCCACACCTTGTCCCCGGCGTGAATGCGATCAAAATCAATGCCACCGCGCCCGAAAGTGAGGAGGGAGGTCCGCGCTTCTCTTATCCCGCCCGCGCCTGCCGGGCGTCCGTTTTTCCCCAATCTGGAAGTGCGTTCGGGGTTCACGCCCTCGCGGATTTCGTAAACCCGTCCGCCCTCTTCTTTCTTTTCGGGTTCGCCCGCGTCGAATACAACGCCATCGCCCGGTTTGAGAGGGCCTTCGAGGCGGACCATCACACCGTCTCGACGAACGGAGGCAACCTCTCCGAGATACACCCCGCGTTTCTTTCCGAAACGCCCATGAACGAGTTCCTGGTTGTTCGTGCCGCCGAACCAGCCGGTGTAAAGACCACGCGAGAACGCCATCTCCATGTCATAGCGCGTCCCGGCATCACTGGTCTCGCCCTCATTCTCGCTCTTGCCCCTGCTCTTGCTCATGTCGTACCGGGTGTTGGCATCGATGCTCCCAGACCGTAATTCCGGCGCAGCAGCCGCCAACCGGTCGAGAGCCTGGCGGTAAATCCGTGTGATATTGGCCACGTACTCCGGCGATTTGAGCCGGCCCTCAATCTTGAGCGAGGCAACCCCCATCCGCACCAACTCCCCCAACACCGGCAGCCCCGCCAAATCCTGCGGACTCAGCAGGTATTTTCGGTCGCCCAGCGGCACGGGCTGTCCGTCGGAGATCAGTTCGTAAGGCATCCGGCAGGCCTGGGCACATTCGCCCCGATTCGCTGACCGCCCCCCCAACGCCTCACTCGTGAGGCATTGGCCAGAGTACGCGACACACAATGCGCCATGAACGAAGACCTCGATCGGCAGGCAAGACTGGGCGTTGGCGGCTGGCGGGGGCCCTGGGGACGACTCGGCGTTCTGCCCGGGAACAACCGCCCCTTCGCCGCAGGCCAGCATCTTCTCCAGTTCCCTCAGCGAACATTCGCGGGCCAGCACGACCAGGTTACAGCCAAGCTCGCGGGCAAAAGCGACCCCGGCCGCGCTCGTAATGGTCATCTGGGTGGAAGCGTGGATGGGAAAATCAGGCGAGAGCTTGCGGATAAGCCGGCACATCCCGACATCCTGAACGATGGCGGCATCCACCCCGGCGCTAATGAATGTTCGAATGTAATCCTCCGCCTCGGCCATTTCGTTCTCGAAGACAAGCGTGTTAAAGGTGACATAGCCCTTCACGCCGCGGCGGTGGAGGAACTCGAGCAGCTTCGGCAGGTCCGCCGCCGTAAAGTTCCGCGCCCGCATCCGGGCATTGAACCGCTCCAGACCGAAATAGATCCCGTCCGCGCCGTTCTCCACGGCCGCCTTGGCGCAATCCCAGTCGCCCGCCGGAGCCAGCAACTCTGGCAGACGCACCCTCGTTCGCTCTTCAACTGTGGCCTCTCTATTCACGCCGCAATCCCAAATCTCTCATCGAAGTTAAACTAACATTTGTGCCGCTTGATTACCATGCCAGACGATCTGCAAGGCCCACGCGCTCGCGGCCTTTAGGCTTCCGCGTGATTGCTTCCGCTCTGGCTAGAGGCTAAGGTGATGCGCATGGCATTGAACCCAGAACAGGAGCGACTACTCAAGAGGGTTTATCAGAGCCTGGCGGACAGGCCGCTGGAGCCGGGAGACCCGTTCTACGAACCGATCTACCAGCGCCCTGAGGCCGAAGACCCGGTCGCCATGCTCAAAACGCGCATTTCACGCACCGACGTGGAGAGCCTCCACCTGTTTTCCGGCTTCCGCGGCACCGGGAAGACGACCGAACTCCTGCGGCTGGGGGCCAAGCTGGAGCAACAGGGCTACCTGGTGCTCTACGCCAATGCATTGGAATATCTGAGCGGCTCGGAGGAGGTTGACATCGTCACCATGCTGATGGCGGTGGCCGGCGCCTTTGGCGAACAAGTCGAGAAGAAGACCGGAACCGCCGTCTCGGAGGAAGGCTTCTGGCGCCGGATCGGGAATTATCTAAGCAAGACCACATTGGAAGTCAGCGAGCTCTCGCCGAAGCTGGAGATCGGCTCGCCCGCCAGAGATATCCTTGGCGAACTGAAAGCGGGCCTGGATTTAAAGGTCGCTCTCAAGACCGCTCCCTCGTTTCGGCAGAAGCTCCACGATTTTATGGCAAACCGCCTGGGCGACCTCAAAAGGGAGGTCAACGCGTTCATCGAAGAGGGCGTCAAAGCCGCCCGCCACGCGAAAGGCCAGCCGGACCTGCAGGTTGTCTTTCTGTTCGATCAATTCGAGCAGATACGCGGCTCGCGCAGCAACGAGCAGGCCGTAATTCGAAGCGTCGAGCGCCAGTTCGCGAGATACATGGACACCTTGCGCCTGCCGCTTGTTCACGTCATCTACACGGTGCCGCCCTGGCTCCAATTTGTGTTGCCGGGCGCGTTCAGCATCGAAATCCTCCCTTGCGTCCGACTCTGGGAAAACGACAGGCAACGGAGCAGATACCCGGGAGGCTGGCGCTCTTTTCAAGACGCTATCCTAAAGAGGTTCACGGAGGAAGGCTTCCGCCAGATTTTCGGGACGAGCCCGGGGGCCGGCCAGCAGATGGCGGACAAGCTTATCGCCCAGAGCGGCGGCCATTTTCGCGACCTTCTCCGCCTGTTCCGCGAGGCTATTGCCCTCGTCGGGCCCTGGCGTCCCACCCTGCCAATCACCCCCGCGGTCCTTGAACGAGCCGTAGCGAACATCCGTAACGAGTTCCGGCCAATCGCCGACGACGACGCACGATGGCTTGCGGAGATCGGACGCCGCCGCGACACTGCGCTTCCCGATTCTTCGCCTGAGAGCGTCGGGCGGCTCAGCAGCTTCCTCGATGCGCACCTCGTTCTCTATCTGGCTAACGGCGAGGGTTGGTACGACATCCATCCGCTGATTCGGGAGGAAGTGGAGGCGCTGGCAAAGCTACCGCTGCCGGCTAAGAGCCGCAAACAATGACCCAGGCAGAAACAGTCGAAGAAGAGTTTCTCCAGATCTACGGCAGAGAGGCCTGGACCGACTGGCAGCGTCTGCTGGTCCACTTTGACCTGGGCGAAGGCTTTGCCTTTCTTGTCCTGCTGCTGCCGGGGGCGATCGGAGCGAAGATCTGCCAGCGGCATTTATCTGAGCATCTCGCCTCAAAAGGCAAACGGCTCGCCGAAGTTGCCTGCGAGTGGCGCGACGATGCCCGGCGGCTGCCCGAACGGCTGTTTAACTTCGAAGTGACCGGCGATCTCGGCGGCGTCTGGACCGGCAGTGTGGTGCCTGACTCCGACCCGGAGATTGACGAGTGGCGCAAGGCCTGGCGATGGGGTCTGGCGTCGCTGAATGAGCGCCGAAATCCGCTCCAGCGCCACTTCTCCTGCCCCCTGGTGCTCGTGGGAGATCCTTGGCTCCAGGCGTTGCTCCGTGAGGCCGCGCCCGACCTCTGGTCGATCCGGACCGCCGTTGTGTCCGTCATTCCTTCTCTGGGGCCGGCGGAATCAAGCGAGGGTTCTAACGTGCAAATCGAACCCGGGCGCTTTTTGAAGGGGGAGGCCGCCTCGGACCCGGATTACACGCTGGAACAGGCTGGGCGGCTCCGCGGCAGACCGGGAATGGAGTCAACGCTTGCCCGGCTGCTGCTACGCTCCGGGAACGGTTTTTACGAGCACGCTCGGTACGAAGCGGCAGAAGAGTGCTTTCGGGAAGCAGCGGAAACCCTGGCTCAACTGGCGCCCAGCTCCGCCGAACCGAGAGGCGATTGGGCGGCGTCGCTCAACAACCTGGCCGTCATGCTGAGCAAGCTTGGCCGGCGCGAGGAGGCCCTGGCCAAGGCCCAGGAAGCGGTGCGGATTTATGAGCAAGCGGCCCAGGCCCGGCCCGAGGCCTTCCTGCCCGACTTCGCAAGGTCCTGCGGCGTGCTCGGCTCGATCCTGGGGAGTCAGGGGCGCTATGCCGAGGCGGCAGCCGTTTTTGCGCGAGGCATCCGGGCACTGAGTCCTCTTCTCAGGAAGCTGCCCAAGGTCTTCTCCGACTTGGCGGCCAACCTTTGCCAAAGCTACACCGAAGCTGTTCGCGAAGCTGGGATGGAACCGGACAGAGTCCTCCTTGGCCAAGTGGAGAGGGTCCTTGAGGAGCTGAGACGAGCAAAGCCGAGCAAATGACGCCGCGCATCACGAACGCGCTCCCCGATGGGAGCGCGCCCACGTCTTCGGCCGCGTTTAGGCCCGCGGCGGCAGCGTGGGAGGTTTGCGCCGAGCCTTGCGGAGTTCTTTGTAGCGGTCCTGCAGGGCCAGCAGCAGATCCTCCCGACTCGTGTCGGGGCGCCGCGCCAGCGCATCCTGCAACAGCCGCTCGAAGGTTGCGTTCCGGTGGCTCTTCTCCTCCGGCGGACAGGTGCGCTTCTCATAGAGGGCGGCCAGCAGCCTCTCCAGTTCAGGGCTCATTGAAGATGGTGCGGAGGATCTCCCGGCGGTCTTCCGGGCGCATGTTGCCGTGCCACAGCGCTCGGGCGTCCCGCAGGTCCTGGAGTGTCATCGCGACAAGCTCCGCGATTGCGTGATCTGGAAAACCTGGTTCCCGTGTCGCTGAAGAAAGCCAATGGCCCACGCGCTCCAATTCGTCGAGCAAACGGGTGTGCTCAGCGGACCGCTCTGGTGCCGGCTGGTCCAACAAGTGCTGGTCCTCCCAGTCGCTAAGCCGCCGACACTCTTCATACCAATCCTCGACCTGCGCACTGAACAGGCGCAGAATTCGCTTAGAGAGTCCACCGTTCAGTTCCGCGGGCTGGCTTGGCGCATCAGTCATCGTCACCATATATCCGACTATGGAGCGTGACGCCGCTGTTGGCAAGATGGGGTTCGGGAATCAAACCAGCTTCCATTCCCTGAGCACGGCCAGGATCGAAGGCAATGGGCTTTGCCAAAACCACTCCACTTTGATCCACAGCCCAGGCATCGCCCGGCTGCGATACACGCCCTGGGAGTCAGGCTGGACAGGACGGTAAATGCCGTCGCTCCCGCGCTGATAAAACTCGGCTGTTTTCCGTTCGGGATCCAGCAGCCAGTATTCCGGCACGCCGCCCTGCTCGTACTCATAAAACTTCTCCCCACGATCCACGGCCCGGCTGCCGGGGCTGATGATTTCCACCACCAAATCGGCCGGCCCCTCCAGGCAGAGCCGCTTGAGGCGACGCAGGTTTTTGTTCGCGATAAACAGCACGTCTGGAGCACGCCCAGGCAGGTCCGGGCCGGTTTTCATCTGGAAGGGCTCGGAATAGATCCGCCCCAGATCATGGGCTTCGGCAAAATGCCTGAGCACGGGGTGGACCAGGCCTCGGAGGTTTTCGTGCGGTTCAGTGACTGGGCTCATGGGAATCATTCTCCCGTCCATCCACTCGACATCCTGGTTCGGGCCGGGCAAGTTGAGAAACTGCTCGTAAGACATCCTTCCCGATGGAATCTCAGAAACGGGGGGCGGGATTTCGGTTGGAGTCGCGCGTGTCATCTTCGCTTTCTCCTACAGTATGCCAAAAGATTGTGCCGCGAAAGGTCTTGTCACTCCGGCTCGGGACCGGAGCGAACAATCCCGCAAACACACCACCCTCTCAGGCGCCCGGCTTGAAGACGCAATAGCTGTGCGGCAG
>JBJKSV010000795.1:0-5342 GCA_046703605.1 Limisphaerales bacterium | reverse complement strand
TGCCGTGGTCCGGCGCTTTGGATCCCGCCCAGAATGAACTGGTGGTGGATTAATGGGCCTGCGCGCGAGGCGAGATGCGAGGTTTGACAGGCGGCGGGTTCGTCGGGGGCGCCGGCGCCGTTTCTTTGAGGAAGTCATCCAGGATTGCCAGGTAGCCGTCCAAGGCAAATCCGGCCTGGTCGCCCAGGTCCTTGCGCAGCGCTCGGGTTTGATCGGCGGTCTGTTTGGCCTTCGCGCGGAGGTCAGCCATATTCATCTTTCCGCTCATCAGTTGGGAGAGCAACTGGTTAAACTGCTTGTTCGCTTCCGGGCCGGCATCGTTCAAGAACTGCTTCTGTACCTGCTGCACCAGGTTGGTGCTCCCGCCCAGTTGCCGGAACAGGTTGGCCAAATCCGAATTCATGCCGTCGAGGGCCATTGGCGCCGCATTGGTCGGCGCGGTCAGACGCCGGGCTGCGGCAAGAGGCTTTTCCGGGATGTCCCCCAACTGGATCAAAGCGATCTGGTCCCGTCGCAAGCGCACCCTGCCCAATACCTCGCTCTGGAGGACGAGGGTGACCGAGTTGAGCGAGACCACCTTGCCAATGTATCGATCCCCGTTCTTCATCTGAACCTGGTCGGCCCGGACGGATGCAACGCCGGAACACAACAGCAGAGCCGCGAAAATCAACCCCAGGGTGAGGCAGCGAAAAGGCATGGACCGAAACCTGGAGGGGCGCAAAGTTGTAGAGGAGCAAGCTTCCATTCGCATACCTCATATTATCCAGATTCTGAGCGCCCGGCAACTATTTCGCTGCAATGCATCGGGAGCTGAGGGGGTCCAAGACGCGAGGTTTGCAAAACGGTTGGTGTGCGGAGCTTGACAGGCGGGCTGTCCCTTCAGGAAACTGGCGGGGCGTGAACGCCTTGTTTAGAATCCGGTTCGAAAGTGTCACGACGTGGCCGGTATCTGAGATCTCAAATTCCACATCTCAGATCGCCGGTCGATGCCGGATTGGCTCTGAACCAAGGTCTAAATCGCTCAACCCGGATTCACTCTTCACCCCTTTGCTCCCTCATGGCGACAACTGACTTGGAAATCAAACCGAAGCCACAGAAGCTCTTGGAAGGCGTCACGGCCTACCATTGGCTGGTTCTCATCATGGCGGCGCTGGGCTGGCTCTTCGACTGCATGGGCCAGCGGGTTTTCATCCTGGCCCGTCAACCCGCGATGCACGAGCTGTTAGGGAGGGCAGCTTCGGACACGCTGGTGAGCGTGTGGTCGGGCAGAGCCACTTTTGCCATGATGATTGGCTGGGCTACGGGCGGCATCTTGTTCGGGATGTGGAGCGATCGCCTGGGACGGGTCAAGACCATGGTGGCCACGCTACTGGCCTACACGCTGTTCTCCGGCCTGACGGGGCTGTCCCGTACCGGTTACGAGTTCCTGCTCTACCGGTTTCTTGGCGGCTTGGGCATCGGCGGCATGTTCGGGGCCGCCGCAACCTTGCTGGCGGAAAGCGTTCCTGGAAGGATTCGCGCCCTCGCCCTGGGGTCTATGCAGGCGCTCTCGGCCCTGGGCAACATCGCCGGGTCGTTGCTCAGTACGTGGATAGAGCCAGGGAATGCCAATTTTTATCACGGCTACGCCGGCTGGCGGTTTATCTTCTTCGCCGCGGCGGCTCCCGTGATCCTGGCTATCCCCATCATCTTCCTGCTCCATGAACCTGAGGCCTGGATAGAGGCGAAGAAGCGTGCAAGGGAGAGCGGCGACCCCTCCAAGCACGTTGGGTCGGTGTTCGACCTTTTCAGAGAACCGGTGTGGCGAAGAAACACGCTGGTCGGCGTGGCGCTGGGCCTCTCGGGTATGGCGGGGCTATGGGGCATCGGGTTCTTCTCGCCGAAGCTCATTTCTACAGCCCTCCAGGGTCAACCGCAGCACATCGTCGATACGGTTCGAGGCTATGCCACGGCTTCTCAAGACGTGGGCGCATTCCTGGGCATGTTGACCTTTACGGTGGTTGCGACGCGCATTGGACGGCGAATCGCTTTCCTGGGCGCCTTCATTCTCTGCCTGGTCACAACGATCTTCGTCTTTAACAGTCTTCACACCCGCTCGGACGCGTACTGGATGCTGCCCATAATGGGTTTTGCGCAACTGTCGGTCTTTGGCGGCTACTCGATTTACTTTCCTGAATTATTCCCGACGCGCCTGAGAGGAACAGGCGTTGGGTTCTGCTACAATACGGTGCGCTACCTGGCTGCGTTTTTCCCCATTCTGCTCATGGCCGCCTATAGCACGCTACAGGCCAATGGGGTCAGCGAACCGTTCCGCAAGGCCGCCACCATGCTTTCGTTCATCTTCGTTTTGGGCATGGTCGCGCTGATTTGGGCGCCGGAAACCAAGGGCAAACCGCTGCCCGAGGATTGATGGCTCCCTTTTCACACCAAGGAAACGAAGGAAACAATTCTGAATTCTCAATTACACCGCCATCGCTCATCTCGCGGTCAGGTGCGCCTCCATCCTCGCGGCGTCGCGGCGAACCGTAAGGAGAATGGCGCTGAGCAACAGGGCGCCGGCGGCCAAATAGACCACGGCGGTCATGGAAATGGCGGCGCTCAGATTCGAGTGCTCTGCGATGTAGCCAATGACAACCGGGGCGGTGCCGCCTCCAGCCAGCCAGCCGATGCAGTTCATGAAACCCGCCGCCGTTCCACGCGCTTCGGGATCGATGACATCATAAACCGAAGCGAAGATGCTCGCGTCGTAGAATCCTTTGAACAGGCCCCAGGCCGACAAAGCCACCACCAGCCAATACACCGATTGGGTTTGCCCGCACAACAGGACGAACGGCGCGCCGCAAATCACTCCAACCGCCTGCACCGCGATGCGCCCGCCGGTCAATCGCCTCCGCCAACGGTCCGCCAGCCAGCCACCCAAGGGCGAACCCACCATGCCGGCCAGTTGCACATAAAGCGTCGCCGTCAGGCCGGCCATGGCCAGGCTGAGATGGAACTTGTCATAGAGAAACTTTGGCATCCAAGCCAGGAGCACCAGGGCCACAAAATTCGAGCACATAAAGGCGCCCATCAATAGCAACACCGTCGGCGTCCCCCAGACAACTTTCAGGAACTGGGCCGTGGACATCCTGGCGGCCGGCTGCGGTTGGGCGGATGCGCCGAGGTCTTCGAGGTCGGCGGCGCCACGCCGAGGCTCGACAAGGAATCTCATGAGCACCACGCCAAGCAGCAGGCCCAGAATGCCAAAAACGATAAACGAGCAGCGCCAGCCATAGTACTGGCCAATGAGTCCGGCAAAGAAGCTGCCCCCGATGGTGCCAATATAGACGCTGGTCTGATGGAACCCCATTGCGAACGAGCGGGTGCGCCGGCCATGATAGTCGCTGACCAGGGACATGGCCGCGGGGAAATAGATCGACTCGCCCAGGCCAATCGCGCCGCGGAAAAACAAGAGTTGGGGAAAGCTGCGCACCAACGCGGTGACGCCGCAAATCACACTCCAGACCTGAAGTCCGCCCAGGACCGCCAGCTTTCGTTTTATCCGGTCCGCGATGTTTCCGCTGAAGGGCGAAGACAGCCCATAGACCCAGGCAAAGGCCGCGGTGAGCAGACCCAACTGAACCAAATCCAGGCCCATCTCCTTTTGGAGCAGGGGCAACAAGGCCGAGACCGCCTGGCGATCGGCGTAATTGAAGAAGCTGACCATCCATAGCATCCCAACGACATACCACTTGTAGTTCTTGGGCAAGGAACCCGGGGGGCGGCTTGGGGAAGACTCAAGAGGTTTGTCTTGAGCGGTTGGCCGATTCATCAGTTGGCGAGGGTTGCCTGTGTTTGGAGGGCGTCTTGAATCAGTGGCTGAAGCTCATCCAGGGCCTCTTGCACCTGTTCCTTGGTTGTTTCTCCGAACTGCTGAAACGGCTCCGACATAACCCCACTGCAGATTCCCAGGCATGAAAGAGCGCACTTGATTCCCTTAATCACGCCCGGCGCCCCGCCGTCCAGGTGGTACAGTCTCTGGCTGACCTGCATTACGGCAGAGTGAAGAGCCTTGGTCCGCGCCGCATCCTCCTCTCGCGCAGCTTCATAAAGCGCTGCATAAAGCCGCGGAAAAACATTGGCCCCGCCGGGAATGCCCCCGTGCCCGCCCATGGCAACCGTCTCGGCAAGCAGTTCCTCCGGCCCGCTCAGGAGCGTCCAGTCCGGCCGGGTCGGCAACCAGGCACAGACCTGCCGGAAATAGTCCAAATCTCCTGAACTGTCCTTCAACCCTGCGATCTGGGGCTGATCCATCGCCCAGCGGATCGTCTCGCGGTCGAAGTGGGTCTTGGTCAATGGGGGCATGTTGTACAGGAACAGCGGCAAAGGCACTGCCGCAGCGAGGTGCTCCAGGTAGGCCCGCAAGTCCCGTTGCTGCCCTTGCGCCAGAGCAAATGGCGCCGCCGTGACGACCGAATGGGCCCCCTGCTCGGCCGCGTATCGGGCCAGCAACACCGATTCCTCAAAAGCCGTATCAACCACACACACCAACACCGGCACACGGTGGGCAGCCTGCCGGCATGTTTGCTCGATAACTTCCCGCCTCAACCGGCGGCTCAAACAGGTTCCTTCGCCAGTCGTACCTAGAATAAACAGCCCACTGGCGCCTCCTTCGACAAGATGTTCGATAAGGCGCTCCAGACCGGTGGAGTCGAGTTTGTCATGTCCGCTAACGGGTGTGACCATGGGGGGAAAAACCCCTGTCAATGGACTGCCCCTGCCGCCCAATCGAGCCGAAGAATTCGTATTCATAGTGCCTCGCAGCCGCGTTCTGGATATAGGTTATTCTTGACCCATCGGCCAAAAGACGCAAGCATTTGCATCAGCCGGAGTGCCCTGCCTTGGTCCGGGATTGCTTGAGGCTAGCCGAAAAGGGCCACGCAGATTTTTGTCCCGCCGGGAGGAAGTAGGGTTTTGGGGCATTGACAACAGGTTGTGGCTCGGTAGTCTTTGGGTTATATTTAAAGTTGATGCCGTTGGTGTGAGAAACAGATTGTGGCTGAAAAAGACGATTATCTAATAGACATCCTGGTGGACCTCGGTTTTGTCACTCCCGACCAAGTCGAGACGTCACGCCAGGAGGCACAAGCGGCGGGAGTTGGAGTGGTGGACCTGATGGTCGCCAACAAACTGATCCGGCCCGAAGATGTGACTCAGGCCAAGGCGGCCCATTTTGGGGCCGAGGTTGTGAATCTGGGGGAGATAAAGATTGAAGATGATGTCATCGCGTCCATTCCCCGCCACATCGCCCGAAAGTACCGAGTTGTGCCGGTCTTCAAGCACGATGGGAGCATCACGGTGGC
>JBJKSV010000794.1:0-3113 GCA_046703605.1 Limisphaerales bacterium | reverse complement strand
TTAAAGCAGGCGCTAATTGAAGGCATCCAACTCAAGCCGGCCCGTGCGTCCGGCGGGATACAGTCCTCCTTGTCCCGCTCGCGAGGCTGGTTTGCCCGCTGGTGGCCAATCCTCTTGCCGGCCACCGCTTCGCTCGCCTGCGCCATGGTCCTTACCATCCGCCACACCGAAACCGGACTCCTGCGCGATACCGTCAAACTCCTCTCCAAGAGCGCAGCCGCCGACCAGCCGTCTTCTGCACCCGCAAATGTTTCCGCGGCGAGTCAAACCTCCGCGGTTGGCCAGGTTCTCAGCGAGCAGGAGGAGATAGTCAAGCTCAGCCAAACCGTCGAGAGGCTCAAGACCGAGATCAGCCAATTGGAGAAACTTGCCATGGAGAACAGGCGGCTAGCCCTCGAACTTAAGACCGGTGTCGCCGGCCTCTCGCTGGACGAGGCAATGGCGCTGGATAACGCTAGAACAACCGCTGAACGCGCCGTCTGTGTTAATAACCTCAAGCAACTGGGCCTGGCCGTTAGGGTCTGGGAGATCGACCACGGACACGCCGCCCCGACGGACTTGCTCCTGATGACCAACGAAATGTCCACGCCCAAGCTTCTGCATTGTCCGGCGGACACAGCGCACCAGGCCGCAACGAATTGGCGCTCCTATACCTCCGCCAATTGTTCTTATCACTACGTCGGTGCCGGAGCGCCGGACAACGAACCGACCCGTGTTTTGTTCATCTGCCCGATTCACGGCAGCGTGCTCCTGAACGATGGAAGCGTGCAAATGGGCGTAGCCAAAACGCATCCGGAGGACCTAATCCGGATCGACGGGCATCTCTACCTTCAACAATGAACCGACGCCGCGTCATTATCGGTCTGCTCTGCCTCCTCTGCCTGGTCTCGTTCTGGGCAGTGCTGGCTCAGCAGCGAGCCATCTCCCATCTCAGGGCGGAGCAGAAGAGCCTGCTGGCGAGCATGGACGCCTCTGATGCGGCGGTTTTGGCCGGACCAGTGCAAACCGCTCCAAACGAGGCTCCCTTGCAGACCGCCTCACCCGAGTTGCTCCGGCTTCGCGCCCAGGTTACTGCCCTTAATCAGCGACGCCGCGAGCTTGATGGCGTCGAGGCGCAGAACCAACGGCTTCAGGCAGAGGTCGCAGCGATGGAGACCAACAGCCCCGGATTTGTCGCAGGCTACATCAAGAAAGCCGACGCGCAGTTTGCCGGGTTCCGCACTCCGGAAGCCACAATGCAGACGTTTCTCTGGGCGCTGCAACACCAGGACCTCACAAACTTCTTCCGCGCCCTCACCCCTCAATCCGCGCGGCTATACCAGTCCCGGCCCGGATTGCCTCCCCTTGACCCTTTCCGGTTCGAACGCATTAGGGCATTGTTCGGAATGGGCATTGTGAGCCAACGAAAGTTGTCGGACAGCACGGTGGGAGCGAGCATTCAGTTCTTCCCAAAACTTCCGCCCGAAAACGTTGACTTTCAGCAAATTGACGGCGACTGGAAGATGAACCTCCCTTTCTAGCTGGGGCCTGTCCCGAGGGTATGGCTTTGGGACCGGCTCTAGCCAGAGCCTTTGACCCTTCTTGGCTCTCCACTCTCCATCGTGTTCTCATCGGCCTCAGGCTGCCACCACCGAAACCGTGAGTTGTGCCATCAGGGCGAGCGGACTCTATAGAAGCGTTGCGGAAGACTGAAGGCATTGGTGAAGGATTGGAGCGAGCCGTCACCGGTGATCGACTCGATCGGGGTCCAATTGGTCGTGTCCAGGTCATCCGAATACTCGATTGTATAGGTCTGGCCGGCGACCGTCTGGAAGGAGAAGCTGAAACTGGACTGGGTGGCGCGGACAGCCTGGATCGCCGGCAGGGTCGAGGGCGACGCGCACGAATAATAACCGTCCAGAACCGAAACCGTGTCGATGTACCAACCCGATCCCCCATAATAGTTACCGCTGTCGGTCGCCAATCGCCACCTGAACTGAACATCCTGCCCGGCGGCGGCGGCCGGGAGCAATACTTGGGTCGTGAGGAATCCTCCGGAGGGGCCGCTCCAGACCTGACGCCCGTCGAGCGGATTGTCATCGGTCACATCAATGGCCCCCGTATAGCCGCCGCTGACAAAAGTTCCACCGGCAGCCAGGATGTCGGTAAAGGCGCCGTTGCCGATACGGATTTCGAGTACGCCGCCGTCGTAAGCCAGCGTAGGATCAACCGAGTCTTGCTCCAAATCATAACTGTTGCGGAAGATGAGTTGCGCCGTGGCGGAGTCGATGTGAGTGACAGGCGACATCAAATCGGAAGTGCCCGCAACCGTCGGCTCGGAACCGAAGGCTGAATTCGGGGTCGTATCGCAGGTTTGGCGGGAAGTTGTCCAGGCTCGGCCTCCTCCTGAGGTGGCAGTGGTCCACTGGTTGGGCAGGGCCGGTGCTGCAACGCCATCGAAGTTCTCGGCCAGGCTGGTTTGAGGTATGAACCTGCCCAGTCGCAGATCAAAGCTGGCTTTGCCCAGGCTGGTCGGGCCGTCTTGAAGATCGAGCGTTGCGGTGACGACGCTACCGCATTGCCCGGTCGCGATGAGGTGGAACGACCGAGGAACTGCCGCCCCTCCGGCAACGAGCACGCCGTAGGTCTGCGGCGCACCCGTGGGGGTGATGCCGCCGCTTGTCTCCAGGGTAGCCACAAGATTGGTGGTATCGGCGGTGCCCAGGTTCTGGAGCGAGAAGCTGACGGTCACGGGTTCGCCCGGATCGATGGCGTCGTTGGGTGGAGAACTCTCGTGCAGCAAGGTCGAGCCAGCCCCATTAATGATCGGTTTGGATTGGGCCGTAGCGTTGTAGATAACCAGGGCAAAATCCTGGTCCAGCGGGTGGCCATTATTGGGCACGCCATCCGAATTGATGTTAGCGGCGGTCACCTGAACGGCGAAGCTTCCCGAGACGCCCGCGGGCAGGAACACACTTTCGACATTGTCGCGAGTATCACTGGCGCCGCCCGGCACAGACCAGGGGCCGCTGAACACGTTGCCTTTATAGAGGCTGCCGGCGACGGTGACGGTCAGATCCAGGTTATTGTTGTAGGCGCTGGCGGTGGTGCTGCCGGGAGCGTCGGTCCAGGCC
>JBJKSV010000793.1:0-3566 GCA_046703605.1 Limisphaerales bacterium | reverse complement strand
ACTCGGGGTGCGCCAGCTCAACACGGGGGGGGGCGCCAGGTGCCCGCCATTCGTTGCCGATGTTGGGAGCATGTGGACCGCGGATATCGGCCTGCGCGAGATTGTAGAAGACAAGATTGGATTTGAGATGCCGGAGATCGTGGAATTGACGCGCCCCGTCAATAAGAAGCGAAAACGTCACTAGAATCCTCCAGCCAGGAGGCCGAATGTGGACTATAGGGCTTGTCCCAACAACTGCGGTTTCGGGACTTTATCGCCGAGTCTGCGCTCGACTTTATAGCATTCCGGGGCGTTTTCTACGCGAGTGCGAGATAAAGCGGGTGTCGGGGCGGGCTTTAGCGTAGTGGGACTGGTTTATGGCGGATATCCTTTCCAATCCAAAGGCGCGCCGCGATTATTTCATCCTCGAAACCTTTGAGGCTGGCTTGGTGCTGCACGGCACCGAAGTCAAGGCCCTTAGGGCAGGGCGCGGACAACTCAGCGACGCCTTCGCGCGGATCGAAAACGGGGAGGCCTATCTTTACAACGCCCACATCGATGAGTACTCATACGGCAACCTCTTCAATCACAAGCCCAAGGCGCCCCGAAAGCTCCTCCTCCATAAGTCCGAGATCCGCAAGCTTGCCGAGTTGAGCACTGTCAAAGGCAATGCCCTCGTGCCGCTGGCCCTCTATTGGAAGAACCGCAAAGTAAAAGTCAGGCTCGCGGCAGGAAAGGGCAAAGCCCACTACGACAAACGCGAAGACCTCAAGCGGCGTGAGGCGGAACGCGACATCAAGCGGGCCACCATGGGGCGGCTGAAGCGGTAAGCGCCGCGCCTGCAAGGGCGGCAATGCCAGCCCTCGCTTTCTGAACGGGGCAATGTTTGCCTCGTTTCCAACCAGTCTTGGCTTAACAACCAGATCTTGGCCCGGATTGTGCTCTCTTTTTCCCTCCGAAGAGACCCAAATGGGAGGCTCGCTTGAGATTACTAAGGCAAACTGGGAAAGGCAGGGTGGCAGCGTTGAAAAATCGCGCTGTATTGGGAGATCTGTGTCCGCTGCGGCGGGGATGCCGAGCCCTCGAAGTCTGTCGCCGTGACAGGGGGGTGTCTCAAGCCTGGGCGGTGACCGTCTTTGAATGGGACACTCGCTAGACAGAGAAAGATTTATGAGGATCCGACGCGCAAAAAAGGGCCAAACCGGCTTGACGATTGTCGAGGCTGTGTTCGCAATGGCCGTGCTAGCCATGATGGGCACGGCGCTGATGGGATCATACAGTTTCGGATTTCTGTCAATTGACTTGGCCCGGGAAAACCAGCGGGCGACGCAAATCCTGCTCGAG
Source organism: Limisphaerales bacterium (assembly GCA_046703605.1). Classification (GTDB taxonomy): domain Bacteria; phylum Verrucomicrobiota; class Verrucomicrobiia; order Limisphaerales; family UBA8199; genus JAJYHY01. Next base: position 2,243 of record JBJKSV010000793.1, on the reverse strand, counting down.
AAGGTCGAGACGCTCCGTCTTTATCGGTGGGACCAGGTTCTGACGGCAGGATTTATCCCGACTAGCTTCACCGAGGCCTACGACCCGCAGGCGGCGGCAGGTTCTCAGGGGGTCACCTATACAGGAACCGTATCGATTGGGGCGGTGCCCTTTGACAGCGATTACAGCACAAACATGCGCGAGATCGACATCACGCTGCAATGGACCAGTCCCAATAACCTCGTGCATACGCGCCAGGCAACGACCTACATCGCCAAAGACGGCCTACAAAACTATGTGTATTAGGCAAGCATCTTTGGCAGTTCGAGCTTGGACACTCGTCGAGATGATGGTGGCCCTGGCCATCTTTTCTCTGGGCATGGCGGCCCTGGGCAGCTTTTACCTCTTCAGCATTCGGTCTATGGCCTCGCTGGCCAATTATGCCTCCCTCGACCAGGAGAACCGCCAGGCCATGGACCGGCTCACCCAGGAAATTCGCCAGGCCAAAGCTGTCGAAGACTGCTCTACCAATGGCGATTCGACCAGCATCACCATTCTCAATGGCGATGACATCCCTGTGACGTATCTGTTCAGCGCTACCAATCACGAGCTCTGTCGGATCGCGGGAGGTGACTCCAGCGTTTTGTTGACGAACTGCAATCTGCTGAATTTTGAACTCTTCCAGCGCAATCCGAGCAACGGCAACTACGGCGTCTTCCCAGTGGCCAGCAGCGACTGGACACAAAGCGTGAAAGTCGTTCAATTGACCTGGAAGACCAGCAAGTCCCTGCCTACCGGCCTGGTGAACAGCGAGAACATTCAAACCGCGCGGATTGTCATCCGCAAACAACAAAGCGACTGATCAACTATTGCATTATGAAAACCCGAGTCTCCAACCAATCCAAGATGACGGCCAGCGCGTTGGTCGCAACCCTGCTGATATGCGCCGTGCTGGGGATCAGCGTCGTGGGCTACCTGTCCTTGGTAACCCAGGAAAACCGGCTCAGCATGCGCTCCCAGGCCTGGAACATGGCCATAGCGGTCGTCGAAGCGGGCATCGAGGAGGGGTTGGAACATCTTAACGCCGATTACGCCAATCTGGCCACCTACGGCTGGCAGTTAAGCGGCAATACCTACACCCGATCGAATAGTCTGCCCGACGGCAACAGTTATGCCGTCGCCATCGACATGAGCGATCCAGGCAACCCTTCCATCACCTCCCGAGCCTACATCGTCAGCCTCGGTCTTGCCCAGCACGCTCCGGCGGTCTTCTTTGCCGACATCGGCGGCCCGTCTCCTTCGCTGTCTGCCGTTACCCGCGCGGTACGAGTGCGATGCACCCGAGGAAGCCTGTTCCTTGCGGCTATGGTGGCAAAGCACACCATCGACATGAACGGCAACGGCGTCCAAACCGACAGCTTCAACTCCTCCGATCCCAGGTACAGCACCAACGGCCAATACGATCCCGCTAAAGCCTTGGACAATGGCGATGTGGCCAGCAATGATGGGATTGTCAGCGCCATCGACGCCGGCAACGCCAACATCTATGGACACGCACATACCGGCCCCGGCGGCACGGTTACCCTCGGGCCCAAAGGCGGAATAGGCCCCCGCCTTTGGCAGTTGTTCCATAACGGCGTTAAGGACGGCTGGTTTTCGGCTGACGCAAATTTCTCCTTTCCCGACACCACCTATGCGAACCTCAGCGGGTGTCTGAGCGTGCCCTCGGTAAGAACCGCAGTCGTCGAACAGGACCCGTCCACCGGGGCCTATGTGACGAATTATTACGACCATGTCCTTACGGACGGGAGTTACAGTGCCGACACCTAGTCGGGCAGTACCCTTATCACGGGCAACGTCACGTTGGTGCTCAACAATGGGCTAAATATGAGCGGCAGTGACTCCATCAAGATCGCCAAAGGCGGTTCCATGTTAGACGGCACCCCGGCTCAGGATGCCAGCCTCACCGTCTATTGCGGCGGCACAAGCGGCTCTTTGAACGGCAATGCCGTTATCAATGCCGCCGGACGGGCTCGTGACTTCATCTTCTACTGCGCCCCCTCGGTCACGAGTTTCAGCCTCAGCGGCAATGGCGAGTTCATCGGAGTGTTGGTTGCCCCAACCGTGAACGTGTCCTTGAACGGCGGCGGCGATGATACCATCGATTTTATCGGCGCTCTGATGGCGAACTCGGTTACCCTCAATGGCCACTACCACTTCCATTACGACCAGGATCTGCAGAATCTCGCGGCAAACGGCAGGTT
>JBJKSV010000792.1:0-3797 GCA_046703605.1 Limisphaerales bacterium | reverse complement strand
GGCTCAACCACTTGTAAGCCAGAACGGGATCGGGCTTAATGCCATGTCCATCCGAGTAGCGCATCCCAACGTTGTACTGCGCGAGCGGGTCGCCTTGGTTGGCCGCCTTTAGATACCACTTGAGCGCCTGGGCGTTGTCCAAGGGCACGCCCTGGCCGGTCGCGTAAAGGGCGGCCAAATCGTACTGGGCGCTTGCCAATCCCTGCTCGGCAGCTCGGCGATACCATTTTGCGGCCTCGGCGTTGTCGTGCGGCACGCCCTGGCCCGCCGCATAAAGGTCCCCCAAAGCCACTTGGGCGCGCGCTTTCCCGGCCTCAGCCGCCTGCCGATACCATTTGGCCGCCTTGCCGTAGTCCAGTGCCACGCCCTGGCCGCTGGCGTAAGCGTCGCCCAAGGTTTTCTGCGCCTGAGCGTCGCCATGGCCGGCTTTAGCCTGGGCCGCTTGCACGTCCTGGGGTGACAGGGTTTGAGGCGCGGGGGCGGGCGCGGACGGCCTCTTGCAGGAGGCCAGCGGCGCGATGGCGAGCAGCCCGCCCAGAAGGCAACCGGCCCTTACAGCGAACCGATTGAAAAACCGGGGGCGCGGAGTTGGGTCGCACGTTTCACTCTGTTTCAGGTACATATCGTGGAATTCATGCTCATTGTTCCCTTGAACGCAATCTGCGTCCAGGCAATTCAGCAGTTCTCACAGGGGCCCCTTCGGCGTTAGAATCCCCGCAGTGCTCCGCAGGGCGGGCACGGAGTAGGGGACCTTAACCCTCCATGGTGCTCCTTTGAGCGCAGAATAAGAATTGGTGCAAGGGATCTCCTTCACGCCCCGGTTGATCGGCGCAAAAAAGAACTTTATTTTGCTTGCGCCGACAAGAAGCTTATGTAAGATGGCGCGCATGTTGGTCGTGCCTGGATTGAAGAGCGGTGGATTGTGTGCCGGCGGTTTCATCCTCGAATGATGAATACTCTGCCTGCATTTGCCCCTGTCGTCTTCTCGAGCGACGCCCTCTCCGTACACCCTCACAAAGGCACCCTCCTGATAGTGGATGACGAGGAAGGGCCGCGACAATCGCTTAGAGTGATTTTCAAGGATGACTACAGCATCCTGACGGCGAGCGACGGCCCCAGCGCGATTGAGCTTGCCCGGCGAAACCGGATTGACGTGGCGCTGCTGGACGTTCGTATGGCCGGCATGTCGGGTATCGAGGTGCTCGAGCGGCTTAAGTATGTGGATCCAGGCATCGAGGTGGTCATGATAACGGCCTTCGAGACCGCGGAGACGATGCGCCAGGCTCTGCGTTTGCGGGCCAGCGATTACATCAACAAGCCCTTCGATATTTCCACAATTCGCGCCGCAGTCACCGAAGCCATGCGCCGCCGGAGCCTGGAGGGGGAGGATTCAAACGACGCGGAAAAGCTCCAGAGTCTGCTTCACGAGTTGCAGAACCAGAAGATCGAGGAGCAGATGTCCCAGACCCGCGGGGAGATTTATGCCAGTATCATCCACGATATCAATGGCCCGCTGACCGTTATCTCCGGCTTTGTCCAGCTCATGAACCAGCGCATCGGCAACGCCACACGGCTGGAGCAGGAGGATGTTGAATTCATCAAGGAACGACTCTCAACCATCACCCGGCAGGTGACCAATTGCATAGAAATCTCCCGCCGCTATTTGAGTTTTCTGCGGCGCAGTTCGGATGACGCCCCACAGGTGGGGATCAACCAACTGCTTTCGGACCTAGGCTCGCTGCTGCGCGTGCATCCCAGCTTGAGGAATCATCAGTTCGGGATCGAACCGCTGATCAGCGATATTGCGCCGCGCATGAACGGCACGGATGTGGTCCAGGTGCTCTTGAACCTGGCGGTCAATGCTTTCCAATGCAGTCCCATTCCTCAGACCGTCCGCATCCGTGCCTGGACGCTTTCCCAGCCCATGGACCTGTCGCGGTTCGAGGACGGGCCGCAGGATCGGACGCTCAATCTGGATAGCTTCAGCAACGTCCCGCCGCTGTTGGCGTTGGCGGTGAGTGACACCGGGCCGGGCATCCCGCCCGACGTCCTGCCCAGGATCTTCGAACCCTACTTCACGACTAAAAAGGCCCGGCAGGGCACGGGTCTGGGCCTGAATATTGTCCAGCGCCTGGTCAAAGAGGCGGGCGGTGTGCTCCACGCTCACACGCAGATCGGCTCAGGCACAACCTTCACCATCTATCTCCCAGCCGCGCCATTCCAGGGCGGTTGAGCCAATCTTGCCGGGGGCGTTGAATAGGCCGGGGCTCGATCGAGTCAAATTCTTGTGACAGATGGGCCATCATGGCTTAGATTGTCATAGCGCTTATGAAAACCGGCATTCTCAGTTGGTGGAGCATGGGAGCCGCTCTCGCGCTTCTGCCCTTGGCAGGCGGTCGCTTGCAGGACGCAGTTCTCGCGGTTCAACAACCGCAAGCCTTCGCGGCGTCCGGCTCCTCGGATATCAAGGCACCGACAAACGCCCAACCGGCGCAGGCGGGATCCCCCGCCCAAGAACAATCCACGAATAGCGACATTTCCGAGGCGCCGATCCTGTCCGGATCTACCGAGATAACCCTCCCGCCCAATGTTCGGACCAACGGCCCGGTAGGAGAGATCATTAAACTCGCCAATGCTGGCGTGGAAGAAGGGGTGATGGAGGCATATATCACCAACTCGGGGTCCGTTTTCGGGCTTAGTGCGGACGAGATCGTCTATTTGAGGGATATCGGAGTGCCTTCGTCCGTCATTGCGCTCATTCTCGAACATGACGAGCAGGTTAAGGCCGATCTGGCAAACAACACCGCCTCGCAACTCTCTTCGACGCCAGAGCAATACGCCCCAGCACCGGCCACCGAAGCCCCGCCACCGGAAAGCGCCCAAGCTGCGGCGCCACCGGATTACTCCAGCGCGACTCTGGGAACTCCTGCCGCTGCTCCGGCGCCGTCTCCTCCACCCCAAACGGTTGACTATTCGGTGTTCTACGATTCGTTGGCGCCGTACGGGACATGGGTTGATTTGGAAGGCTACGGACCATGCTGGCAACCTACGATTGCGGTTATTAATTCGGACTGGGTTCCTTATTTCGACGGCGGCCATTGGATCTACACCGATTGCGGGTGGTATTGGCTCTCCGACTATACCTGGGGGTGGGCGCCGTTTCATTATGGCCGATGGTTCTGGCATCGGCGCCTGGGCTGGTGCTGGCGTCCGGATTCATTTTGGGGCCCGTCGTGGGTCGCCTGGAGGTATAACAATGATTATTGCGGCTGGGCGCCGTTGCCGCCATCGGCTGTTTTCCGCCCGGGGTTTGGGCTGACCTTCGGCGGTCATGGCGTGGGATTCAACTTTTCCTTTGGGCTGGGGGCAGCGCGCTTTTCCTTTGTGGCGTGGGACCACTTCTATGCTCACCACCTGCGCCCTCATGTGGTGCCCTTTGAGCGCGAGCGCGCGATTTTCGACCGAACGGTGGTGTCGGCTCGCATCACCGGCGACCACCATCATGCCTTCAACCAAGGGCTGCCGCTGGTCAAGGTGGCGTGGGCCACACGCTCCCAAGTTCACAAAGTGGCTCTCCGCGATTTCAGCGGACCTCACCGCGCCGGCTTCCGTGAACAGTTCAATGGGCGGACGCTTTCGATCTACCACCCCGACTTCACGCATCGGGACTGGCCGGCTGGTCGCACGCGCAACACCTCCGCTCGTTCGGAGCGGTTAAGACCGGACGACGGAGCCAGATTGGAAGCACGCGATAATGCATTCTACCGGGAACGAGTCGCAATGGACCTCGCCCGGCT
>JBJKSV010000791.1:0-10339 GCA_046703605.1 Limisphaerales bacterium | reverse complement strand
GGAGGAGATGCTCTTGGCCGGCCAACTCCCGCGCGATGGCCTGATTGAACGGGCGGCCCGCAGGGGAGAGCAGCAGTACCCGTGTGCCCTCGTCCGCAAGCTCCTCGACGGCCTCAAAAAGCGGCTCCGGCTTGAGCAACATGCCCGGCCCCCCGCCAAAGGGTCTGTCATCGACTGTCTTGTGCCGGTCATGGGCATAATCACGCAGGTTATGAATCCGCAAATCCAATGCCCCGGTCGTGCGCGCCCGCTTGATGATGCTCTCATCCAGCGGCCCGGTGAACATCCCCGGAAACAGAGTGAGCACGTCGATCTTCATCGCGCACGTGATTCGGTCCGGGAAATTAAAAACCGGCGGCTGTGGGCGCGCGCAGGTCCCGAGCAAACCCCGCGCCCGAATGCTCAGCCAGCCGGTGTATCCTCGATGATCTCCAGTGTGCAGCGCAGTCCTTTGCGCGCACTACCCGCCTGCAGCAGGGAGCGGATCGCGTTGATTGTCATACCCTGGCGCCCGATGATCTTTCCCACATCCTGCGGGTGGAGGCGCAGCTCATAAATCGTTGTCCCATCCCGCTCGACCGGAGTAACGGTGACCGCGTCCGGGTGCTGCACCAGCCCGGTGACGACGTATTCGAGAAAGGCTTGCACAACAATGAAACCAGCGTTATGCCGGCACGGGGTTCAGGGCCGCTTTGCCCGCTTTCTTGATGAAGCTGGCGACGGTCTCGCTGGGCTGGGCGCCCTTGCTCAGCCAATGCTCTGCCCGTTCGAGGTCGAGGGTGAAATTGTCGCCCTTGCGCAGCGGCTGATAAGTGCCGAGTTCCTCGATGAACTTTCCGTCCCGCGGGCTGCGGCTGTCGGCGACGACAATGCGATACACGGGAGCATTCTTCGCCCCGACCCGCTTCAACCGAATTCTAACTGCCATAATGTATGATCTTTGTCTGGTGCGGAGGCCCGATTCGCCCGCCACACGCCGTAATGCCTGCCAAAAGAGTGGGGAGCCTAGCCGAAGGGCCTTGGGTTGGCAAGTCTTTTAGCCAGAAAAAATCGTTCAGGGGCTTGAAGACCTTGGAAAAGCTTGACTTGGCTCAATGCGGAGGAGCGGCTCTTGGTGCAAATTTAGGCCGTAGTTAGGCAAAATATGTGTGGCGCCTGCCGACAGCAGGTGGAAAATAGAGAATCGTGAAGAAGAACTGGACAGAGGCGTTTGAGACGAGATGCCGGGAGGATGCCCGGTGTGAGATTTGCCCCCTGAATCGGGTCAGGGCCGGCGTAGAGGTGCGTATCAAGCAACTCTGCGCCGCGCCTGAGGTTCAGAATCGGTTGCGGGAAATCGGCTTTTGCGAAGACCAGATTATCCGGCTTCTGACGAGCCAAACGAGTTTTATCTGCCAGGTCTGCAACGCCCGGCTTGCTATCAGCGAACGTCTGGCCCGGCTCATCATGGTCGAGCCTGTCCGGCAGGAGACGATGCCCTGCCCGATGTAATTGGGCGCTACGGGCGCCCCATGGTTTCAATTGCACCCGTCGCAGTGTCCCCCTTGACGGCTCCTAGCTCCTAGACGAGAATGGGTCCTGACGAATGAAGCCGCCAGTGATACTTCATGTCGAGGACGATCCGAATGATGTTTTCCTATTGAACCGCGCGGTCAAGAGGGCGGGGTTGGAGGTTCAGATGGAGAATGTCTACGACGGCCAGCAGGCAATCCAGTATTTGAGCGCGCATGGCTCCTTTGCGGACCGCGCGCGTTTTGGCCCCCCGGAATTGCTGCTATTGGACCTTAAGATTCCTATTCTGAGCGGGTTTGAAGTGTTGGCCTGGATCCGCGCCAGGGCTGAATTCAAGCAGATGCCAGTCCTGGTATTGACTTCGTCGAACTATCCGGCGGACCTTAAAAAGGCCAAGCAGCTTGGCGCGGACGAGTACCTTATCAAGACGGCCAGCTTCGAAGAGGTCATCCAGAGCGTCAAGCCGCGGCTGCTGACCAAGCGGGAGAGCGGCAAAAGCGGCAGGCAAAAACCGGCAGGCGGGCTGGCGGCGTCACCCTCTCCTTAGTTTGAGCCAGAAGGTGCTGCCCTTTCCGAGTTGGGAGTTGACTCCCACGGCGCCGCCCATGCGCTCGGCGGCCTTTTTGACGATGGCAAGGCCAATGCCAGTGCCTTCGTAATCGCGGCTCAGCCGTTCGAACATCCCGAAGATCTTTTCGCGGGCTTCGGCGGGAACCCCGATGCCGTTATCGCGGAAGTCGATTTCCACGTCGCCGTTTGTTTCCTTCGCGGAGATAATAACGTGCGGCGCCACGCCCGGTTTGACGAACTTGGTTGCATTGGTGAGGTAGTTTGAGATGCATTGTGTGAGGGCGGCCTCGTTGGCGAGGACGGGCGGCAGAGGGCCTTCGACGTGGATGTCGGCCTGAGGCCGCTGGAAGCCCGGATAGGAATCAAGAATGCCACTGATCAGACATTCTGTATCCACGCGTTTGAGAGTCATTTCCGCCCGGCTGATGCGGCTCAGGGTCAGGACATCCTGGATGAGGAGGTCCATGCGATGGGCTGAAGTGAGGATGCGTTGGATGTAATCGGCGCCCTCGGGGCCCAGCTTGCCCTGGTAATCTTCCTGGAGGGCGGAAGCGAAACCTTGCATGGAGCGGAGCGGGGCGCGGAGGTCATGCGTCAATGTGTAGGAGAAGGCCTCCAACTCGCCGATCATTTCCCTGAGCCTGGCGGTGCGTTCGGTGACGCGTCTTTCCAATTCGGTGGCGTAGCGCTCGAGCTGCTGCTGGGCTTCGCGCAGGGCGGCGTCACGCTGCTGAATCTGCTCGAGCATTTCGTTGAAGGCATCGGTCAGCAGGCCCAATTCATCATGGCTGGTTTTGTGCGCACGCACCGCGTAATCCTTGTTTTCGGAGACGAGCCGAGCCGTGTCGGCCAGGCTGAGAATGGGTTGGGAGATGCGGGCCTGGAAGAATTTGGCGAGCAGGAAGGCAACGGCGGCGCAACCGGCCAAGAGCAGGAGCAGGAACACGCTATAAACCAGCAGGCGGCCGTACATGCCTCTCAAGTCCTCTTTGATAAACAAGGTGCCCACCTGTGCGCCGTTCTGGGTTAGCGGCTGCCAGACAACCAGGCTCCGGCCTTCCACGTGCAATCCGAAGCGCCCTGGAAAGGTGGGAGAGAAGCGCGGCGGCGGAGGGCTGGGATAGGAGGCATAGAGTTTGCCGTTCTCGTCAAAAAACGCGGCGGCAACGACGTCTGGTTGCGCCTTAAGGCTCTGAAGCACTTTTTTGGCGAGGTCCTGGTGTTTGAAAGCGACCGTGGTGCTGCTGTTTTCGGCCAGGATTGCTGAGAGGATGCGCAGATTTTGCGCCATCGTGCGCTTGTAAGAGGCCAGCTCGTAGGAAACCAGAATGACGCAACTGAGCAGGAGGACAACGAGGCTCGTCAGGAACGTCCCCGCCAAAAGCTGCCTTTTGATAGATTTGCCCTTCATCAACTCACCCGGTCACGACGTCAAAGGCGAAGCCTCGCTTCCGAGAGCCGAAACCGCGCGTTGACCTTTCCAGACACTCTGGGCGCAAACCCGGCGGCGCCGGAAGAGGGGCCACCATGCCGCCGCCCATCCCGGCCCACTGCCGAGAGTGCCAAGTGCTGGAAAGAGCAACCAGCTCGAACATCGGGCATAGAATAAACCCGAATGGACGCTTTGGCGAGGGCCAGCGGATTGCCGTTTGCGCAGCAAGCCGCCTGCCGACGGCCTCAATTGTTGATGGGGGCCATCATCGTGCGGTTGAGAGTCAGGGCCATGCGGTTGTTGTTGATGGCGGTGGTTCTAAACTGCTGGAACTTTGCGAGGTCATCGGGCGTCAGGAAGGAGCGGGCGAGCACGGCGGTGCGCTGGTAGATGTCGTCCAGGAGCTTGAGGCTCTGTTCGCCCTGCTGCTCGGAGGCAATATTCTTGAAATTCAGGATGGGAACCGTTTGATAATCCGCGGGCAAACCGTCCGCCGCCAACGCAGCGCGGGAGGCTTGTTGGATAGCCTGAGAGAGCTGGCTGGACTTTTGCGCCTTCTGGGCGTCGGTGCCGGTGAGCATACCCTGGAATTGGTCCGCGGTAAGGGTGCTGAGGATGTTCCTGGTGTAATCCTGGAATTGGGTCAGCCCGTCCTGGCCGAGCAGGGCCCGCACCTTGTCATCCAAGGCATCATCCTCAGCCGCAAAGAGGGCATCCATCTGTTCGGGAGAGAGCTTGTCACGGAGGGTAGTCGTGACGTGATCGACGTTGGCCATGATGTGGTCGGCGAGCAAATTGTCGAGTTTATCGGTCTGCTCCGGCGTGAGCTTGAGGTCCTTGGCAAGGCTCTTGTAAATCAGGCTCATCCCCAACTTCTGCTGATCGCGGAGGACTTTTCGCGCTTCGGGACTGGCGGTGACTTTGCTGAGGGCGCTGCTGGAGCTGATGCTGGCGTTCTCCTGCCGCAACCGGCCCACCTCGCCGCGAAGTTTCAGGACTTCGGCGGGGTGTTGTTTCAAGGCGGCATTCTCGGCGGCAACCGCGGCGAGGGCATTTGTGGCGCGGTCGCGCTGGCGGCGCAGGTCATTGAGCTGATCGCTCAAGACGGCCTGCAGGGCCAGTTGCCTTTTCAAGCCCTGCACCTGCCCGCGCAACTCTGAAACCTCGTGCGCCTGGTAGATCCCGATGGCCAGCGCTCCGAGGGCTACCAGGATGAGGATCGTCTTTTGAACGGAAGTAATAGCTAGCAACCGTTTGCGGCATTTTATTCCCGGACGATTCTTGACGTTTTGCGGGCCTGAGCAAGAAGATTCGTCACTACTCAAGCCAACAAAGCCATCCGGCTGACGTGTACGATAGCAGCGAGGACGCGCCCAGGTTTGGCCGCCGGCGAAGTTTATGTTCGACAATCCGGGCTTGCTGCTTCAAATTCCTGCCATGGTTGCGACGCATTCCACGATGCTCCCGCTGGGCACGCACGCCCCGAATTTCCGGCTGCCGAACACCGATGGCGGGACGGTCTCGTCCGCGGATTTCAAGAGTGCGCCGGCTCTGCTGATCGTATTCATGTGCAATCACTGCCCTTATGTGAAGCACATTCGGGAGGGCCTGGCCAAACTGGCGCGTGAGTATCTGCCTCGCGGGGCCGCCATAGTCGGGATCAATTCGAATGACGCGGCGCTGTACCCCGACGACAGCCCGGCCCGGATGCGCGAGGAGGTCAAATCGGCGGGGTACCTATTTCCCTACCTGTATGATGAAACCCAGGAGGTCGCGAAGGCTTATCACGCCGCCTGCACACCCGATTTCTTTCTTTTCGACGAGGACCAACGCCTGGTCTATCGCGGCCAGTTCGATGATAGCCGTCCTGGCAACAACATCCCCGTCACCGGGAGAGACCTCCGCGCCGCGCTGGATGCCGTTTTGGCGGGAAAACCGGTCTCTTCCAACCAGAAGTCCAGCCTTGGCTGCAACATCAAATGGAAAGCGGACAACGAGCCGGACTATTTCTGATTGGGATAGAAATCGGGGGAACCAAGCTGCAATTGGTTGCCGGAGATGAGAGCGGCGCCATTCGAGCGCGGCGCAAGCTGCGCGTTGAGCCTGAGAAAGGCGGGGCGGGGATTCGCTGCCAGATCGAGGATGAGTTGCCTGGATTGCTCCGCGCCTTTCCTTCGCGCGCGGTTGGCATCGGCTTCGGTGGGCCGGTGGATTGGAAGACGGGCCGCATTTGCCGTTCGCATCAGATCGAAGGCTGGTCGGAATTCGACTTGGGGGGCTGGATTCAGCAAGTGAGCGGTGTTTCGTTGGTCATGGTCGAAAACGACGCCAATACCGCCGCACTCGGTGAGGCGCTCCACGGGGCGGGTTCAGGTTTTGCTCCCGTTTTTTACGTGACGCTGGGGAGCGGTGTGGGAGGCGGCTTGGTGGTTGAAGGCCGGATTTATCACGGGGCGGCCCCGGGCGAAGCGGAGATCGGGCATGTGCGCCTCGACCGCACCGGCGTCATCCTCGAGGAGCGGTGTTCGGGCTGGGCGGTTGACAGGAAGATTCGCGAGTTGGAAGCCACAGCGCCGTCGAGTTTCCTCTGGCAGATGGCGCGGCAAAGCCCCGGCGCCGAGGCCAGGCATCTGGTCCGGGCCCTCGAACAAGGCGACTGCGCCGCGCAGCGCGTCCTGGCGGAAACCGCCGAAGACCTCGCTTTCGGTCTCTCTCACGTTGTCCATTTGTTCCACCCACAGGTGATTGTGTTGGGAGGCGGGCTGGCCGGTATTGGCGAGCCCCTTCGCTGCTGCGTGGAAGCGAATCTGCGACGATTCACCATGGATGCCTTCGCCCCCGGTCCGCGAATCGCCCTGGCCGCGTTGGGAGAAGATGCCGTGCCAGTCGGGGCGCTGTGCCTGGCGGGCGGTTAGCACTTGAAGTCTGCGAACTGCCCTGTATGCTCCGGCCCGATGAAATCGCTGCTGCTGACCGGGGGAAGGGTGATCGATCCTGCCAATGGCGTCGATGCCCTGGCCGACGTGTTGATTGAAAATGGGAAAATAGCGGCTGTTGGGCCCGTAGCGGGGGCGGAGAGAGCGGAGCAGTTGGATGTTTCGGGCCTGGTGGTTTGCCCTGGCCTGATTGACATCCACGTTCACCTGCGCGAGCCAGGCCAAACCGCCAAAGAGACGGTGGCTACGGGCACTGCCGCCGCGGCCCGGGGCGGGTTCACCTCCGTGGTCTGCATGCCGAATACCTCTCCGGCCATCGACAATCCTGGAACAGTGGCATTGCTCCACGAGCTGGCGGCCACGCAGGGTGTGGTCAACCTCTGGGTAGCCGGAGCCATTACGAAAAACATCGCGGGCGAAGAGCTGGCGCCGATCGGCTCGCTCAAGAAGGCTGGAGTCGTGGCGATTACCGATGACGGCCACTGCGTGCAGAACAACGAGTTGATGCGGCGCGCCTTGGAATACGCCAGGATGTTCGATCTGCCGGTGATGGACCATTGCCAGGATTATTCGCTGGTCACTGATGGGGTCATGAACGAAGGCTACTGGAGCACTGTTCTGGGCCTGCGAGGGTGGCCGTCCGCGGGGGAAGAGATGATGGTAGCGCGCAACATTCTGTTGGCGGAGACCACCGGCGCGCGGGTGCATTGCCAGCATCTGAGCACCGCCCGGAGCGTCCAATTGCTGCGCGAGGCCAAGCGCCGCGGGGTGCCGATTTCGGGGGAGGCCTGCCCGCATCATTTTACCCTTACGGATGCCGCAGTGGCTGGAAGCGAACGCTTTTGGGAAGCGGATGGAAAGGGGGTCTTCGGTGTTGTGTCCGGCAGGGCCGAGCACCCAATTTGGCCGCCCTACGACACGAATTTCAAGATGAACCCTCCCTTGCGCTCGGCGGCGGACCGCGACGCCATCCTGGAAGGTTTAGCGGACGGCACGATTGAAATCCTGGCCAGCGACCACGCCCCGCATTGCGATTACGAGAAGGAGGTTGAGTTCGATTACGCGCCTTTTGGGATCACGGGCCTGGAGACGGAAGTTGGCCTGGCGCTGAACCAGCTCTGCCACTCCGGGAGGCTGGATTTGGCAGGGGTCATCCGGAAGTACACGCAAGCGCCCGCCCGGCTTTTAGGTCTAAACAAGGGAACGCTCAGCCCCGGCGCAGACGGCGACGCGACGGTGCTGGATCCCGACGTGGAGTGGACGGTTGACAACCGGGCCGGGGAGAGCAAGTCTATGAACAGCCCCTTTCACGGCTGGCGCTTGAAAGGCAAAGCCGCCGCGACGATAGTAGGGGGAAAAATAGCGTGGATGGACCATGCTAAATTTGCCGGGAGCCGGCTCCCGGCGCAAAGCAGGAGAGACAAAACATTATGAAGAAACTTGCCATTGCGCTTCTGGCGTGCTGGGCTGTGGCCCAGGCGGGTGCGGCGCAGTTAAATTGGATGACCAGCCTGCCCAAGGCGCAGGCAAAAGCAAAAGCCGAGCACAAGCTGGTGATGATGGACTTCACCGGATCAGATTGGTGCCCGTTTTGCATCCGGCTAAAGAAGACCGTGCTTTCCTCACCGGAATTTGCCAAATACGCGAAGGAACACTTGGTGCTGGTAGAAGTCGATTTTCCACACAATAAGCAACAGAGCGCGGAGGTGAAAAAGGCCAACCGGGAACTGGCGCAGAAGTATGAGATTCAAGGTTTCCCGACCATCGTTGTTTTGAACAGCGACGGCAAGAAAGTGGCCTCCGTCGTGGGGTATGACGGCAGCAGCCCCACGACATACCTGGCCCACCTCAAAGCGAAAGTGAAAGAGGCCAGCTAAAGGGTGGCGATTTGGCCTGTCCGGACGGACTTTTCCTCCGCCTCGCAGATTTCGAGGGCGTGCAGGCCGTCGTGGGTGGTGACGGTGGTGGGGCGTTGTTTATTGCGCACGCACTCGAGCATGTAGCGGATCTCGGCGTGGTAGCCGTCCGGCCCCTCGTACTCGATGAACCGGGGAGGTTGGCCTTTTTCGGTGATGCGCATGGCGTCCGGCCCACGATCGAGGTCGTAGTCGAGCGTGGCGCGCTCACACAGAATGGAATAGCACAGTCGAAATCCCTTGGTTAGCAGCCAGCTTCCTTCGGCGCAAACCTGTGGCCCACCGGGATAGAGGTACTGCGTCACCACATGGTCCACTGAACCGGAGGCGCCGGAAAGGCCGGTGGAGAAAACACCCGCAGGGCGGCCGAAGAGGAACTGGATGAAATCGGTGTCATGGATGTGGAGGTCAAATAGGGCGCCGCCAATGTCGCTTGTGTAGGTGCCTTGTCCGCTCCAGCCCGGCATTTCGGAAAGACGCTGAAAACGGGCCGCGAGGAGCTTCCCGTAGGTTTCCTCCGCTGCTGCCTGCTTAAGCCAACTCCAACCCGGCCAAAAACGCATACACATTGCCGGCATGAGAAAGCCGGGGCTTGCCGCCTCCGCCTCCAGGATTTGGCGAGCGGCTGCCGTCGTCCGCGCCATCGGTTTCTCGCAGAAGACGTACTTGCCGGCTTTAAGCGCGGCAATTGCCTGGTCAGCGTGCAGCGGGGTCGGTGTGCAAAGGTCCACAAGTTCGATTTCCGGGTCGGCAAGCATGTCTTCGATTTTGCGGAAGACCTTGATGTCGCGGCCAAGGTCAATATCCGGGGTCTTTTGCACATTCCCGGCCACACCGGAGAGAATCCCTTTGACGGGCAGGCGAACGGCATCGCAAACCGCCACCACTTGCGCCGGTTCCGTCGATTGGTAAGCGCGCAAATGGACCGAACCCATAAAACCGAGTCCAACCACACCCACTTTGATTTTGTTATCACTAGTTTTCATGTCGCTTAATCCGTGCAGCACTCCACCGCATCCTCGCTGATCTCTACCCCAAACAGTCCAAGACTCCATTGATGCTGTAACCCATCATCCGTTCACGCCCTTACTTCACGGCTCCATCGCGGTGACCATCTCGCAGGCTGTCCGAACATCGGCGAGCCTCTGGTCGCCCGCCTCCCGTTCGATGACAAAATCACCCTTGAAATCGGCTTGGTTGAGTGCGGCGAAGAAGGCGCGCCAATTGACCTCCCCGGTTCCGGCAGAGACCTCCTCGCCCCAAGTGCCCGGGGTATTAGTGCGGCGGGCATCCTTAATGTGGACCTGGCGTATCCAAGGGCCGAGAATCCGCACTGCCTCCACCGGATCGCCCTTTTCATAGAGGATCATATTGGCCGGGTCGAAATTCACCCCCACCTCAGGGCGGTTCAATTGCCGCAGGAAGTCAAGCAGGACTGGCGCGGTCTCCTGGCCGGTCTCCAGAGCCAGCACGACTTTCTCAGGGGTGAAGGTCTCTGCCACTTCGCTCAAGCGGCGAAGCATTTTGTGGTAATTGGAGTCGGATGGGTCATGGGGGAGAAAACCGGCATGGAAGGTTACCAGCTTGAGGTGCATCTTTCCCGCGAGGGTGGCGGTCGCCTTGATATTCTTGCGGTTCTGCTCCCAAGTGCCATCCGGAGCGATGCCGCCCGTCGCCCGGATGGTCTGTGGCGTGGCGTAATCCTCGCCGACACAGCCGAACATGCCCGAGACGATGCTCACTCCGCTCTCCTCGAGTTGCGCCTGCACGCCGCCCCAGACGGCGGAGGATTCACGGACGGGGTCCAACGCCAGTTGAACGCGGTTCAAGCCGCTGGCACGGAGTTTGTCAATCAGGTCGCCGGGGCTTGAGGGTTGCAGAGACCAACTGCAGACCGCCAGCCTTTCCGCAATGGAGCCGTTCTTCATGGGGCTTACTTTAGAGGCTGAGGCGGCTTTGGAAAGAAAGAAAAA
>JBJKSV010000790.1:0-8816 GCA_046703605.1 Limisphaerales bacterium | reverse complement strand
TTGAAACTCGAAACCACAGTGGCTCTGTCCGAGGAGCAAAGAAGAAAGCTTCTGGTCTCGCTCTCGAAAACGGTCGCGTAACAATACGCGTAACCAAACAGGCAGGAGTTGTAGGTCCCGACGTCCCGGCTTTGCACACAGCCACATGCCTGGGCGCGCACCCGCCGCACGAACCACTCGGCGAAAAAGGCCGGGATATCGGTTCTTCGGGTGGCGCTGATAATCATCGGTCCGGCGCTTTGGGATACCTGTCACGCAAGGGCACTTCCACACGCCAGCATCCGCGCCCACGAGTCCCTTGGATTTGTTGAGGTGGGAGCCGCGGTAATGATAGGGATAAACGACCCGCGGTTTGAAGGCCCGGACTGCGTGGGCGGCCTGCTCCATGGGGATGCTGATTGTCGGCTACGGTCTTGTTGTTGGCCTTATTTTCGGACTCTGCGCTCATCGTCGTTTACCTGGATTATAGGTGTTTTTCGATTGAGCGTTTGCGAACTGGTACGCCCGCCGCGACTCGAACGCGGGACCCTCTGCTTAGAAGCGATCTGGAGTACCTTGCCGGTCTCAGGCTCGCCGCAGGCGCGTCATTAACATGATCGCAGTGATGACAGCCTTCAGTTCGTTCAAGGGGAAGGTGGAGATGTTTCTCATATATGTGTCTTCTTAGGTCCTGCCAGGCCCGTTAGTGGGCCAAGGTTCAGGTGTCCAAGGGAATCATAGGTTCAAACACTTCACTTCCAACGGGTGTGAGTGCAGGGTAAGCGACCGCAGCGTCTCAGGGTCAGGGCCTATTCCAGGTCTGTATAGGAACACCGGAGCGACCGTAAAATCAGTGAATGCGGCAATACCAACCCGACCCACGCGCTCCATGTACAGGAATAGGATGCCCAGCATGATTTGTAAGGATCCGGAGGACGCATGGGATTGCGGCAGCACCGGCAAAGTGATCGCGGCTAACTCACGAGTTCTGCTAGCGGCGGGTCCATAGCTCCGCGCGGACCGATGGAGGCATAGCAGTGCTTGTCTTGATGCTTGCGCCTGAAAGGGGGACGTCAGTCGCTGGTTTCGGAAGGCCTTCCGCTGCGCATATTGACGAGGGATCATAGATAAAGAACTGGCTTTGACCGGCGCCGCTTCATCCCCATGTTGTTCGAATGAAAATTGAGACGATCACCGCTGGCAACGGCCCGGCGCCGAAACGCGGCGACACCGTTACTGTCCACTACACGGGCTGGCTGGCGGACGGCACGAAGTTCGACAGCTCGGCGGACCGGGATGAGCCGTTCGCCTTCGTCCTGGGGACCGGCCAGGTGATCCAGGGTTGGGACTAGGGGGTGGCTACCATGCGGATGGGCGAGAAGACCCGACTGACTCTTCCGCCAGACTTCGCCTACGGCGCGGCGGGTTACCGGGGGGCGATCCCTCCAAACGCCACGCTCATCTTGTCAGACCCGATGTAACTGTCTCTTTTGGACGACCAGCAATACCTCTCGCATTAGGGGATGCTGGTGTTCTGGGAATCTCACTTGGATTTTCGGGCTGAAGGAATCATCGATGACTTTCTCAATTACTCCATCGTAACCCCCGTACCGCACCCACCGACCTACGGCGCAATCGGAAATCGAAAACGGCCTGTCCGGATCGTAGCACAAACATCGCGGTTCTCTGGCAGCCTTGGAGAACTCCGGTGGCCTCGCGGGCGCAGCAACCTGGCTCTGTTCGGGGACGATCAAGCCGTAGTCCTTCTCGGTTATGATCCGAACCTGAGGCTCGCGAACAGGAAGCAACGCAACTGGCTGTGGCTTACGCTCAGTTTCGGGTCTAACGAGCTTTTCTGGCGTGAGCGTGCGAAGCGACTCGGCGTTCTGCACGCGTGCCACTTTGGCCTCTCCGCTCGCATCCACGTCCTCCTCGCCGCCATGGCGGAGCGTGACAGGAGATCGGTTCCCACGCGGGCGCCCACGTGCCCGAGGCCGGTTCAAAAGGAGGTTTTCCAACTCGGAAGGATTGATCCTCAGCCTCTTGGTCAGATCAATATGGCCTTCCAGCCAGCCCTTCTCACACTGGGCCTTAAGCGTCCCAGGCTTCAGCCCGGTAGCGTGACTGGCCTCCTCCAGTGTAGGCCAGCCCAACAAGGCGTAGCGGTGCAGCCGGGCCAACTCCACCGCCAACCCCGAAGGAATAAAGCTCGTCCTGCCAACCAGCGCGACGGAAACCCCATGCCTTCGAAACCGCGCATTCAAGGTGGTCGAGTTCACACCCAGGAGCCTCGAGAGACGGGGCACTGATACAGTCGGCGCCTGGCCCTGTTGAAGCTCGAGAAGGACCCGAGCGTAGGAATCCGGGTTAGGGGCTTGACCGAGTGCATCGACTTGAGCCGTCGCTTTCATGAGACATTCTGTGTGTCTTGATTCACCAGAATACAACAGTTGCTTGAGTGCGGAAGTGTGCGTCTGGACGCACACCCTCCTCTAATCATTTGAACAAGACCCACGAGCGCGGAATCCCCATCGAAAACTGCCGCGCGCAATCGGCGTAGACTTCAGTGACTTGCTGATATGAGAAAACCTCTCTCGGTCGGACAGGTCAACCTGCCGCCTCAAACGATTGGTTTCCCAGCGCCAGAACCTTCGCAACCGCAGGCAGACCAGGAGCCATACCAGATGAACCACCTGGAGGGGAAACCTCCGACCATCGCAGCTCACAGACTAACCGACACGGTTCTCACAACAAATAACGTCAAACTTGCGCGCGCTTCCCCACCAAGCCGCTATCCCTTAACAGGCATTGCTGAAGAATCGAGGGAGATTTCCTTATGGATT
The DNA here is from genome assembly GCA_046703605.1 of Limisphaerales bacterium. Taxonomy (GTDB): domain Bacteria; phylum Verrucomicrobiota; class Verrucomicrobiia; order Limisphaerales; family UBA8199; genus JAJYHY01. The sequence continues at coordinate 5,994 of JBJKSV010000790.1, read as the reverse complement.
TCAGGAGGCCCCCAGCGTTCGCTTTTCCACTCGCGGACACGGCACTTACTCAAGGGGTCCAAGTCCAGCGGCGGCGGGAGCGCGGCATCTGGGCACAAGCCAGTGGGACGATGAGGATGAGGATCTGACTGAGTCGGGCCAATCGGATACGGTTCTTCCGTGAATTTAGGGCCTTTTTGTCATGGATCTATGTTGCAGTGCAATCATGGTAAACAGTACCGTCACTGTATGGATCTGTTGGGATTGTAATTTGCGGTTCCGGTAACGCTCGTCACGAGCGTGGTTTATTGCCTTGGCGCTGCCTTCGTTCTGAGCAGGCTGTGCAGGGCGCGGTCGTGGGCATTGGTGGCGTCCCTGGTCGTGGTCGGATGTCTCCTCGCCGAGGCTGTTTTACTCCGCACTTTTGGAGCGAAACAGGCGTATGCCCGCCTCGGCGTCGGTTTTACGCTTCTCCAGGAGGTTTCGTTTTGGTTGGGACCGCCTGCTATTTCCAACCTGCTCCTGTTGCTGCGTTCTGTGCGACGCGAGGCATGGAAGCGGGGGAAGATCGCAGCCGCCATTGTGGTATGCCGGGTTGGGTGTTTGAGCGCCCTGCTCGGAAATATTGCAGTGGACGAAGCCATTGTGGGCGTTGACGCACCCGTGCCATTTTAGCTTACAAATCCTGCGCAGGACCCATCATTTGATCAGGGCTTCCTGGACTTCTCGGACGATGGCGATCAGTGTCAGGGCAACTCCCCCAACTGGAAATCACTGCCCCAGTTTTCAGCCTCGACCGCGCTGGGTAAACCATTGTCGCATTGAAGCCGAATTCAATGTGCGTTAGAGCATCCAGCCATAGCCGGAGGCTCCGGTTTTGCCATCGCGGCCTGTCATTTCAGGTCGAACAGGATGGCCTGCGCGGGCTGAGAACCTGCGATGCTCAGTTCGCCGGGTTTCTCGGTGCTGGCCCCGTCTCCGGCGGCGAGTTCGACGCCGTTCAGGCTCAGTGAACCCTCCGCGACATGGAGCCACGCGCCTCGACCAGTCTTCAGGTCGTGCGTTGCGGTCTGGCCCGGCTGGAGCCGGACCAGGTAGATGTCGGCGTGCTGATGAATCGTCGCCGAGCCGTCCCGGCCGTCCGGGGAAATGACCAGCGCTTTGCCTCCGCCCGCCTGTTCCGGTTTCGGGAGCCATTCGGTATAGCTGGACGTCAACGCGCGTTGACGAGGCTGAATCCAAATTTGCAGGAAGTGAAGCGGCTCCCTGGAGGAGGGATTGAATTCGCTGTGGGTGATACCCGTCCCGGCGCTCATGAGTTGTATTTGGCCGGGCAGGGGTTGTTTGCCGTTGCCCATGCTGTCCTTGTGCGCCAGCGCGCCTTCCAGCACGTAGCTGAAGATCTCCATGTCCCGGTGCGGGTGCGTCCCAAAGCCCATGCCGGGGGCCACCCGGTCGTCGTTGATGACCCGCAAGGAGCGGAAGCCTATATGTGCCGGGTCGTAGTAGTCGGCGAAAGAGAAGGTGTGATACGTGTTGAGCCAGCCGTGGTCGGCGTGGCCGCGTTCCCCTGCCAGCCGGACACCCAATTTAGTCGCTGTCGTTTTCATGCAGGAACCTTCGCGCCTTTGCGCGATAGCCGCCAATGCCAAGTTGTTGGCCTGAGGCTGCTTTTTGGTTATGGTGGCCGACATGGAACTCCGACAACTGCGCTACTTCGTGGCGGCGGCTGAAGAGGGCAGTATCAGCCGCGCCGCCAAGAAGATTTTCCTGACACAGCCGGCTCTAAGCCGCCAGATCAAGGCGCTGGAGGACGAAATCGGCCAGTGGCTGCTGGAACGTGAAGCCCACTCCATCCGGCTGACGCCTGTCGGTCAAGCTCTGCTCGGCGAGGCCCGCGAGCTTCTTCACCGCGCCGAACAGGTGCTTGAACGCGTTCGTGCTGCCGGGCGCGGGTTGCGCCTGCGCGTCGGCTACGCGCCGTCACTGGCCGCCGGGATGTTGCCGGCGGCCGTTGAGAGTTTCACCCAAAAGAACATCAATGCCCGCGTGGAGTTGTTCGACCTTTCGACCGCAGAGATGCTGGCCGGATTGCAAGACCGCAAGCTGGATGTCGCGCTGTGCGTCGGACACCAGCGCCGCTCGCCGGGCGTGAAATGGACTCCGTTGGTCTGGGCCCCTTGGCGGCTGGCGGTGAACCGCAATCATCCGCTTGCCGGGCGCTGGGAGGTGACGCCCACGGAGGTGGCGCAGGAACCCTTGCTTGTGTATTCGAGGGCGGATTATCCAGAATATTGGAGCGTCATAACCGGATGGCTGCGCAAGCACGGAGAACAACCAAGAATCGCGGGCGAGTATCGTGGGGCGGAGGATCTCATGGCTGCCGTGGAGTCCGGCTTGGGAGTGGCCGTTGTCACGACCCGGATAGCCTGGCTCTTCCCGAACCGCGTTGGGCTGCTAACCTTGTCCTCCGCCCCGGAACCGGTGTGTGTCGCTGCGGGCATTCGCACCGACCGGCACCTGGACAAGCCGCTCACCATCTTCATTGAGGAATTGCGCAAGGCTGTCTCGTCTCTCGGGTAGGACCCACTGCTCGGCGGCCACCGTTTCAACCAGGAATCCCAAACCACGCTCCACTAAACTCATCCGCCTAGTCCGGCACTTCCGTTAAGCGCCCGCTCAATACAGGTCATACATGGAATCTCTTCCCAGGTGCTTGAAAAACTTCGAGACCAGCTTGTGAAGCTCGGCGGGCTCACCGATTGAAATCCAGTCTTCCACACTTCCCCGGAAACAAAACCGCTCCGGTTGAAAGATGCGCTTGGTCTCATCCTGCAGCACAAAGCGCATTACCGCCGTGTATTGCGCGTTGCGCGCTGCATAATCCTCAAGCCCGCTTTCAGAGAAGCGGATATTGATTGCGCGCAAGGTTTCGATGTGCGTGTCGCCTTCATGAATTACGATTTCCTTGCCGTTGAACTCCGCAAGATAGCAGTGCTGGCTGGTCTGGCGTTTGCTCAGCTCTGCATGAACCAATGCCAGCTCGTCTGGCCGGATGAGCGCCCGTTTCGCCTTGCGCAAGTACACCTGGCCATTGGGCGTCTCATGGATCTCGAACCCGTCGGGAACTGCCTCTGCAACAGCGCCCTCGGGGTCGGTCGAAACATAATGCTGAGTGCCTCCACCCCGCTTGGGACCGGTGTGCAGGTAATAGGTCTTTCCGCGACGTGTCGTGTAGGTGAATGGCATATGAAGACGTAGGTGCCTTTCTCCTCGGGGAGCCCCATCGCGCTCACCCGAAGGTGCTTCCGTTCCAACCCCAGTTGCCGGCTTCCACGTCGGTGAAATTCAGGTAAACCCGGTCGGGTGCAATCCCCAGGAGGTCCTTGAGCAGATTGCAGATCTGCTGCGAGAGCTTGCGGTTCACCCCGCTGTTCAGTCCGCCGATGCTGCGAATCTCCACGAAGGCGGCCTCGCCACCTTTGCCGGACATCAGCATGGCCGACTGGCTCAGGCTCACCAGGACATATTGCTCCGGCTTCCCGATGGCGCTGGCGACCGTTTTCGAGAGCGAGACCAGAAGCTTTCTTCTTTGCTCCTCGGACAGAGCCACTGTGGTTTCGAGTTTCAAAAGAGGCATAACTGCATTAAAGCACGATTCACAGTCACTACCAAGGAATGACTTTCTTATCCCGCCAGAAGAGGCCGGTTTTGTACTGCGGGGCGGCGGCCGCGAGCCACGCAATCCCCGCCGCGCCTTCCTCAACCGAGCGGGGCGCGTTCGAGCCACCCATCTCGGTGCGGCACCACCCCGGGCACACCGAATTGACCGCAATGCGTCTCTCCTTCAGGGCAGCGGCAAGGAGGCAGGTGATGGCATTGAGCGTGGCCTTGGAGGCCGAATACGCCGGCGACCACGTGCCCATCTCACTGAGTTGGCCGGCGCCGCTGGAGTCATTCACAATCCGGCCGGCGGAACTCTTGAGCAAATGGGGCACAAACGCTTGCGACACTCGCAACGCACCCAAAGCATTCGTCTCGATGGTGCGCGCCACCACTTCGGGCCGGATGCTCAGAATGTCCTGGTCGCCCTCCGCAATCATGCCGGCGTTGTTGATCAATACGTCCAGCTTCGATACTGCTTTGGCAGCTCGGGCGACGCTGGCCTCGTCAGTGATATCCAACTCCAGAAACGAGGTGTTCTTTAGCTTGGCTGCCGCCGCGGAGCCCTGGTCTTTTCGGCGTGCGGTCAATATGACCTTCCAGCCGCGCTCGGAGAGCTGCCGCGCCAACTCGTAACCCAGGCCCCGGCAGGCACCAGTGACCAGAGCGGTTTTCATTTTCGGTGCGGTTCCCATACATGCTACTCTATTCCCAGACGGGTGATTTCGTCAAAATCCCTGATTGATGAGTGCTCCTATAAAAATCGAAAGGCGTGGCCTGGGCTCTACCGGCTTCAAAGCGACGGTGCTGGGAATCGGCGACCTGGCCGACCGCTCAGTTCCGGTGGAGCAATGCGTGGCCACGATTCGCCGGGCCATGGACTTCGGCCTAAACCTGATCGACACAGCTCCGGGTTGTAACCGGCCGCTGGAAGAGCGTCCCCGAGGCAAGTTCAGCTCGGGTGGCAAGGAGTTAGGGACGGAACCGGCGCTGCCTCGCCTGAGCGTCTCCGAATGCTTGCACTACACTCTGACCGCTGGTCCGGACGTGGCTTTGTTGGGGCTGAGTTTCCCGAACGAACAGGATGCGGCTTTTGAGGCGCTGGGCGGTTTTCGCCTGATGACCCCGGAAGCGATGGAGAAGACGCGACGCCGCGCGGCTGTGGCTATTGAAGGCAAAGGCCCGTGTTGGTGGAATCCGGCTGCATGAAACTGACTCCCATCCAAGTCGCGTGCTACGCCGGAGCCAAAGCGGATGAGACGCCCCGCCGATTTATCCAGGAGGCGCGGACTCTCGAGGTAGCTGAGGTGCTGGACCGCTGGTATCAAGTGGAGAGCAAACCGGAGTGGCCAAGGGCGGATTATTTCAAAGTGCGCGGTGAGGACAGGCGTGATTACCTGCTCAAGCACGACTTGGAATGCGACGAGTGGTTTCTGGGACAGCGGTGGTAAAGGCCCACGATGTTTCGCAAGGATCTAATCGATATGCTGCTCGGAAACGCGATGACGGCGAGCCAAATCGGGCGGCTCGTTGACGAGTCTCCGGCGCGGCTGAGCGACGACCTGAACCACCTCTTTCGTAGTCTTAGGCATACCGAATACAGAGCCGTCGTGGAACCAGCCCGGTGTCGCGCGTGCGGATTCGAGGTTTCTGCCGAAAAGCTCACCAAGCCCTCCAATTGCTCCGAATGCCACAGCACCTGGGTCCTGGAACCAAAGATCGGGATTGAGATCAAGACCCGAGCCAGCCAGCCGCCTTCCTCATGACTCCCATACGCGAGCTACTTAACCGCATCCGGTGGGATCCCGAATTTGCCAAAGGCAACTTCGATCTGGGCTATTACGACCGAGCCGAGGGCCGCATCATCCTGGTCCCGCTCAAGGAGGTGACGTTTCCCGCAGAATGTCCTTCCACCTTCCAGTTGATGGATCTGGAGGGGGAGATTCACCGTGTGCCGTTCCATCGTGTGCGCGAACTCTATAAAGATTCGCAACGCATTTGGCACCGCTCCGGACCGGAGACGCCTGAAACTGAATAACCCATCTATGGGCGTATCTCTGATGAAGATTGCCACGTTCAATGTCAACGGTATCCGCTCACGCCTGCCCAGCCTCTTGGAGTGGCTAAAGCGCGAAACTCCTGACGTGGTCTGCCTGCAGGAACTCAAGGCCACCTATGAAGCTTTCCCGGTGCTGGCCATCCGTTCCGCGGGCTACGGGGCCGTTTGGAATGGGCAAAAGTCCTGGAATGGCGTGGCCATTCTGGCCCGGGACACCGATCCGGTTGAAACCCGGCGGAGGCTGCCCGGCGGGGAGGAGGATACCCACAGCCGCTATATCGAAGCGACGGTCA
>JBJKSV010000789.1:0-5066 GCA_046703605.1 Limisphaerales bacterium | reverse complement strand
TTCAACCCGGGGTTTTGGGAGCCGTCTGGAGCCGGACGCTTTTTGGAAGCGTCTGGAAACTGCGGCTGATTCTCTGGCTGGTCGCCGGAGTGCTTGGCGGGCTTTTGCTTTTGAAGCTGCGACCAGGCGCGCGGAACGCCCTGCTTTGGGCCGAACTTTCTTTGGGCGCGCTCCTGCTGGGGAGCCTGGCCTGGGCCGGGCACGGATTGGAGGGCGCGCCCTGGCACTTGGCGGCCGACGTGCTGCACCTGCTGGCCGCCGGGTTGTGGCCTGCGGGCCTCCTGCCATTTGTCCTGGCCCTCCGTCGGTTGCGCGGGAGGCCCGAACAACGGCCTTTGGTTGCGATACTTGTCCGGAGATTTTCCGCCCTGAGCCTCATCGCCGTCGGCTCTCTCACGGCCACCGGAATTGTCAACTCCGTGGTCTTGGTCGGCTCGCCGGCCGATCTGTTCGGAACGATCTATGGCCGATGGCTCTTGGGGAAAATTATCCTTTTCCTGGGCGCGATCTCGATCGGGGCGGTGAACTGGCTGCGGCTCAAGCCCCGCTTGCTTGCCTCAACGGCCCCGGCAGATGCGACCCAAACCGCGGCGCGATTACAATTCAACGCAATCGGGGAAATCGTTCTCGGCATGGCTATTGTCCTGGCCGTGGCGGTGCTGGGAGTCTTGCCACCAGCCACACACTAGCGCAATCCCAAAGAAATCGTGAAACGTGAGCCATTTCTGGCGAGTTCCGCCATGCCAAGAGCGCCTCGCGTTTCACGTTTTCCTTTTCACGCGACTAGCGCTCCTCCATCTGGAGCAACCAGGGGTTTAGCCCGGCAACAACGGATGCAGCCGCGTGAGATTGCCGGCGAGATACGAGGCGGTCGTGTAGCGTAGAATACCGGTAATCATGATGAGCAAAATGCCGGTCGTCAGATAGAGGCCGAAAGCATGAGAGGGATCGGGCTCCATGACGCGCGGAACGCCGTGATAGAGAATGGCAATCGACAACACGATCCCGATGGTCCAACCAACCCAGGGCGAAATAGTGAAGGCGTCCAGCAAGCGCAAAAGAAACATGGGAGCCAACCCATAGCTGACGATGGTAAAGGCCTGTGTAAAGGTGTGGCGCGTGTGAAAGGTCTCTCCCATGGACTTGATGATTTTCGCGCTGATAAACACGACAACCAACGTCAACAGCATTTGCGCCAACTCGTAAGCGGCCGCCTGCGCGGGAGTAAAGGATCGAAGTCGGGCGATACCAGATTGCCATTTCCCCCAATGAACCAGGCCGACAGCCTCAACGGTCGAAGTCAACGCCAGAAAGGGCAACAGGTAAGCCGTCAAAACGAAGGGCAAACTGCGCCGGGCGCGCGTAATGCCGTCCCACGTGGCGACCGGCTCAAAAATCAGGAGTAAGGCCTTAATCATCATCGCGGCAGTCTTAGCGGGGAAAACCTGAACTGACAATAAAAAAGGCCCGCACCTCTGCCTGGTGGCTTTTCTGAACCACCTCAGTCACTTTCGCAAACTTAGACACGCTGCCTGCGGCGCCGTTCAGTTGTTGCTGGCCTGAGAATTTGCGGTTTACGGGGTGTGCGATTTCAGACTTGAGATTCGCGATTGCCAGGGGATCCACGCCGCCGCGCCGCTCGACCGCCAGCTATCCTCGCGCGCATGCCAACGCTGCTGTGCCACGGGCCCGGGAACAAATCGCAAATCTAAAATCGCAGATTGCAATATCCGCTTCCCTTCCAGCGCAGCTTATGGTTGACTGGTGCCGATGAAGGTTGAAGTGGGCATTTGGAGCAAGTTGACCCGCGTGGTCCAGCTTCTCCTGTTTGTGGCCGGCATATTGGCTGTGGCCGCCTGGTATCGACCGCTGATTTGGAACAATGAGCGGATTCGCCAGCGAATCCTCAGGCTCGATGACCAGATTCAGCACGAAGAGGCGCGCGGCAAGCAGTTGAAGAGCCAAATCGACGATTTGCGCTACGATCCCAAGGCGGTCGAGCGGGTCGCCCGGGAGCGCCTCGGCTACGCCAAGCCGGGGGAGATCGTCATTCGATTCAGGCCCCCTGCCGCCAGTCCCTCCGGGCGGTGAGAGTGCCGGCCGGTCGCGGTGCGCGGGCCGGATGATGGATGGGGGATAGTGGATGGTGGATGATGGCTGGTCCTTTGTTACGGTCCCGCTCCGATTTGTGACGCTTCCAACATCGAGACTGCCCAATGCTTGCAGGGGTTGAGACGTTGTGACGGTTTCAGGGAGGTACAGATACTCTCCCTCCCCGTCGAGGCGTTGGCCTTTGGATGCAATGTAAGCGACCGATCCAATCCCCCATCCATCCTCCCGCGACTCCCCCACTGCCCGCCCCGGGCGGCGCGTTGCGCTCAGACAGTCATGATTTCCTTTTCTTTACGTTCCAAATGGCCGTCGATTTTGCCTGTGTATTCATCCGTCAGCTTTTGCAGCTCCTTTTCGGCCTGATCGACTTCATCCTCGGTAATGCCGCTGTCGTGAGCGTGCTTCTTGAGCTGGTCCATGGTATCGCGCCGGACATGGCGGATGGCCACGCGGGCGTCTTCGGCCATTTTGCGGACGATCTTGACGAATTCCTGGCGCCTTTCCTCGCTCAGTTCCGGGAAAAACAGGCGGATGGCCTTGCCGTGAATGGCCGGATTAAGGCCGAGGTTGCTCTTCTGGATCGCCTTTTCGATTGGGTGCAATGAGTTGGCATCCCAGGGCTGGATAGTCAGGGTCCGGGGTTCGGGCGTGGTGATGCCCGCCAACTCTCGAATGCGCATCTGGGAACCATAGACCTCCACCAGAATATTCTCAACCAGGGCCGGCGAGGCCTTGCCGGTGCGCACACCGGCAAATTCCTTGATGACCACCTGCTCGGTCTTGCTCATCTTGTCGTCCGCCTCGAGTAAAATGTCGTCCAGTGCCATAGGGACAGGCAGGGTAGCAGAGGAAGGAGGAGATGTATAGCAAGATAACATATCTACATATCAAGATATGTTGATTTTTCGGTTGAATCTCCCTCTCCTTCCGCGTAATCTCTCCTTCAGGTTGTGAAAACTGAACGGAACAGAACACCAGAGTTGGAAGGTCTGCTGCGCGAACGCATCCTGATTCTCGACGGCGCGATGGGCACGTTGATTCAGCGTTGCGAGCTGGACGAGGCGGCGTTTCGCGGCGAGCGGTTCAGGGATTGGCCGCGCGACCTGAAGGGCAACAACGACCTCTTGAGTCTGACCCGACCGGACGTTATCCAGGGCGTGCATCGGCAGTATCTTGAGGCGGGGGCGGATATTATCGAGACGAACACGTTCAATTCCAACTCCGTCTCGATGGCCGATTACGGCCTGGAGGGTCTGGCCTACGAGCTGAACCTGGCCGGCGCAAAGGTTGCCCGGGCCGCGGCGGATCTGTTTCTTGGCGCTCACCCGGAGCGGGTCTGCTTTGTGGCCGGCACACTCGGCCCTACCAGCAAGACGGCCTCCATCTCACCGGATGTGCAGAACCCGGCGTTCCGGGCCATTACCTTCGACCAACTGGTGGCAACCTACTCAGAGCAGGTTCGGGGGCTGATGGACGGCGGGGTGGACATTCTTCTTGTTGAGACAGTGTTTGATTCGCTCAACGCGAAGGCGGCCCTGTTCGCCATCGACACTTATTTCGAGGAGATGGGCCGGCGCGTGCCGGTAATGGTCTCCTTCACGATTACGGACCTGAGTGGGCGGACGCTTTCAGGCCAGACGGTGGAGGCGTTCTGGAACTCGATCTCAAATCATCGGCTCTTGAGCGTGGGCATCAATTGCGCGCTTGGGCCGAAAGAGATGCGCCCGTTTATCGAGGAGCTGGCGGAAGTGGCGGACGTTTTTGTGAGTGCGCATCCAAACGCCGGCCTGCCGAATCCGATGTTGCCAACCGGTTTTCCAGAGACGCCAGAGACCTTCGCGCCGCAACTCAGGGACTGGGCCGACGCGAAGTGGCTGAACGTGGTTGGGGGCTGTTGCGGAACGACCCCAGAGCATATCCGAGTGCTTGCGGAGATGGTTCGGGGATTGCCCCCGCGCATCCCGGCGAGAGTGGCACCCTATACCCGGCTGAGCGGGTTGGAGGCGCTGGCCATTCGGCCCGACACCAATTTCGTCAATATCGGCGAACGGACCAACGTGACGGGGTCGCCCCGATTCGCGAAGTTGATCCTGGCCGGGGATTACGAGGCGGGGCTGGCCGTCGCCAAACAGCAGGTCGAGAACGGCGCGCAGGTCATTGACGTGAACCTGGACGAGGCGATGCTCGACTCGCAGAAGGCGATGACGACCTTCCTGAACCTGGTCGCGGCGGAGCCGGACATCGCGCGGGTGCCGGTGATGATCGACAGCTCCAAGTGGGCGGTGATCGAGGCGGGCTTGAAATGCCTCCAGGGCAAAGGGGTCGTCAATTCCATCAGTCTGAAAGAGGGGGAGGACAAATTCAAAGGCCAGGCACGCCTGATTCGGCGGTACGGCGCCGCGGTGGTGGTAATGGCCTTTGATGAACGCGGCCAAGCCGATTCCTTCGAGCGCCGAACCGAGATCTGCGAGCGGTGCTATCGAATCCTGACACAGGAAATCGGTTTCCCGCCCCAGGACATCATTTTTGATCCGAACGTATTGACGGTGGCTACAGGCATCGAGGAGCACAACAATTACGCCGTCGATTTCATCCGCGCCACGCGCTGGATCAAACAGAACCTGCACCTGGCCCGAGTCAGCGGCGGGATTAGCAACATTTCCTTTTCCTTCCGCGGCAACAACCCGGTGCGTGAGGCGATGCACTCGGCCTTCCTCTACCATGCCATCAAGGCCGGGCTGGACATGGGGATTGTCAACGCGGGCATGCTCGGGGTCTATGAAGAGATACCAAAAGACCTGCTGGAGCTGGTCGAGGACGTCCTGCTTAACCGGCGCCCCGACGCTACCGAACGACTGGTCAAATTCGCCGATTCTGTCAAAAGCCAAGGCAAGGCCGAAGTCCAGCAGGACGAGTGGCGAAGCGGGACGGTGGATGAGCGGCTGAGCCATGCC
>JBJKSV010000788.1:0-2712 GCA_046703605.1 Limisphaerales bacterium | reverse complement strand
GTCATCGTTCCTTTTGGCGTGACAACACCGAGGAATCGGTAGAGAGTAGGGAGCGAAGCCAAGTGCAGGTGCGGAGAGTCTTTTTGCGGTGTGAGCAGTTCAACGTTCCATACACAAGCCCCAGGCGGCCAGATTGTCCTGATCTCAAATCGGGGGCCGAACGACTTTGTCTGGGAACAGGACCGTTGGGTGGCGCGGAAGGCCTCGGGCGGCCTGGTGAGCATGATCGATCCGCTGGCCCGCCAGCCCGATGTCGCCTGGTTTTGCTGCGTCTCCGAGCCCCCGTCCGCCGAGGATGCCCGCGACGCGCTCTACACAACGGCGGCGGATCAAACCGATCCCGAACATCACATCATCCCGGTGCCTTTGCCGGCGCGGGTGTACCGGGCCTACTACGGCGCCATCAGCAACGAAGTGCTCTGGATGCTGCAGCACCACCTGGTCGGCCAATTCGGCTATTCCTCGCTGGATGCCGCGCGCCATCGCGCCTGGAGCGAGGGTTATTTCGAGGCCAACCGCCGTATTGCCACCGCCATTCGCGACTCCGGTATCACGCCGCGCGCCTTTCTCATCCAGGACTATCATCTGTATCCGCTGCCGGCCCTGCTGCGCGAGATGTTCCCGCGTGTGCCGAGCCTGCATTTTACGCATATCCCCTTTCCTGATGCCGCCACGCTGAAGCTGATCCCCGAATCCTGGCGCAACACCATCCTCAAAGGGATGCTGGGCGCGGATGTGGTGGGCATGCAAACGCCCTGGGATGCACGCCCCTTCCTGGGCTGCTGCGAGGAACTGCTCGGAGCCAAAGTGGATTACCAGCGCAGCCAAGTCGTGGCGCCAGATGGCCGTTTGGTCCGCGTGTGTGTGTTTCCGGCAAGCACCGACCCGGTGGCGGTGAGGCAGACGATGCACTCGCGCGGCGTGGCCGATGCCAAGGAGCGGTTGGGGCGCCGCATGAACGATTTCACCGTGATCCGCGTGGACCGGCTGGATCCGAGCAAGAACCAGATCATCGGTTTCAGGGCCTTTGGACGCCTGTTGGAGATGCGACCGGATTTGCGTGGGCATTTGAGGTTTCTCGCCTTCCTGGTTCCATCCAGAACAGACCTGAGCGTTTATCGCGACTACCGCGAGGCGGTCTATGCGGCTATCAGGCTCGTCAATCAGCGCTTCGTGGACGAGTGCGGCTTCGACCCTATTGAGGTGTTTTATACCAATGACCGGGAGCAGGCCCTGGCCGCCATGAGCCGATGCGACGTGCTCCTGGCCAACTCGCGCGAGGACGGGATGAACCTCGTCGTCAAGGAATGGGCGGTCATTTCCGAACGGCCAGGCGTCGCCATCATCACCGAAACCGCCGGCGTCGCGTCCGAAATGGGCCGAGACGTCCTGCTGGTTTCACCTCTGGACATCGAAGGCGGGGCGCTGGCGATGGCGCGGGCGCTTGACATGCCGGCGGCCGAGCGCCTTTCCCGGCTCAACCGCCTCCGCGCGCAGGTCGAATCCTGGACGGCCGCCCATTGGCTTTCCGCCCAACTCCAAGCGTTGAGAATCCAGCAGACGGCGAAACACACCGAGCACGGCGACGATACGCCAGATTCACGCAGTTGAGATGCCCGCCGATACGAAAACTGAGGCCTTATTCGGCTTCGCGCCCATGTCAACAGCCTTGTTCACCGTTCTGCGGCATTCCGAGGCCTGAACGCAGCATCAGACAAGTGCCCCCGTCCAGGCTGGAGGCAATAGTCAATTGCCAACGTTCTTTACGAAGGCCTTGATATCCTGCGCTAAGGGGATCTTGTTGAGCGCGACACGTTGCTCCCAGACGCGGTGAAGGTCAGGGGCGGCGATAAATAAAGCCCACGGAACGTTTGCCGCAGCATCGCCGAGCAGTCCCGTGAGCGTCTGGCGCTGTGAGGTGATTCGTGTCTCCCCTGTGGTGCCAGAATCGACGACCAGCCCGACGGGCTTGCCGCCAAGGGCCAGGAGCGTGCGCGCCGTCGAAACAGCTGAACTCGGGTCGTCTGCGACGACGAATCGAATTGCTCGGAGCGTGTCCGGCGGCAACATCCGGCGGAGCAACGCTGAATCATCGGAGCTTTTGGCAACAAGGTACACGGGGTTCATATTTTTGCTGCTCGCAGGTTGAGGTCGGGCATTGCACGCTCGACACAGTAGCGGTACTTCGCGAATAGGGCCAAGCGCATCTTGCGCTGTCTTAGCGCATAATCAATGTCGTCCCTGTTCCAAAGAGCGATATTTTGACGGCTGAATAGGGCAAGCTCCAGAGCCGTTGTTGTAAAGCCGCTGGTCGAGAAACAACTCCCAATAATTCCCGCCGGACGGCGTTCGAGTTGGTAGTGAAGGATGGCAATGGGATCGTTCTCCAGGGGTTCGCAAACATCCTTGCATTCAAAAATGCATGTCAGATGATCGAGGTACACGACGCCGTCAATCTGTTCTACCGTGCCCCTGCCTGAGGAAATCTGGTAATGTCAAGTTACAGTCGCACCCTCGATTTGGAAGGCACGGAGCACAAGATACTCTAACGCTTTGCCGGGACCCCAGCCTGGGGTGTTCTTGTCCTGGATCTGACGCCACAGCACCAATAGCCCCGTCCGGCCGAGGCGGCGGATCATGCCAGATCATCTTCATCAAGCAGGACCTCGAAACCATCCCCGGGTTGCTTCTGGCGGGTGGTCCGTATTCCCT
>JBJKSV010000787.1:0-5670 GCA_046703605.1 Limisphaerales bacterium | reverse complement strand
CAACCCGCATATGGCGCCGGGATCCGCCACACCCGCCTTGCCCACTGCGCCGTCCCGCGGAGGTTACGACGAGACATTGCGAAAGCGGTACGGCGTCGGACGGTGATCTTGCTTGCTAATTCCGCACTGAGTCGTATTTTAGGTTTAACCCCGATGACGGCCCGTTTCCACGCCGTTCAAACTGGGGCGTGGAGCTCCGGACCGCACGGGGCAAACAACCAACGTCAGAGTTGCAGGTTATGAAAATCATTAACCAGAAGCAGCGGATTTCGGCCATCGAATACACTGCGGAACTCCTCAAGAAAGACGGGTGGGTCCAGTCCAAGACTGTCGAGCAATGGCTGGACGATGCCGAGTACCGACCGGCTCAGTTCCAATACTCCCTGCCCGCGCTGCAAGTCCTTGGTCTGCTGGGCTTTGAGAATGAACTGGTCCGGGCGCAGACACCGGAGTTGGCTTGAGGGATTAGCGAACGGAAGCCGGGCTTGATTTATCGGGTTGGGGCAAGAACAACCCGGAAGCCAAAAATACCGGTGATGTTTTCGGGCTCGCAGAAATACCGGTAAGCCGAGCGAAGGGTGTAGGGGTCGTCGTACCAGCTTCCACTGCGGACGATGCGTTCATCGCCCGTAGGAGGGCCTTGGGGGTCGAGGACTGTTCCGCCGGGATAGAAGCCGAACCAATCCTGGCACCATTCGGAGACCTCGCCGTACATGTCGTAGAGTCCCCAGGGGTTGGGCAGTTTTTGAGCCACGGGATGGGTCATGTAATAGCGGCCCAGCATAAAATATGAAGCTCCAGGGGGCTTGCTGGTGGTGTAACTGTTGCCATCGTACCAGGCATACTTGGGCAGTTCGGTGTAACCCGGGTCCTCACCGAAACTGAAGCGCGTAGTGGTTCCCGCCCGGCAGGCGTATTCCCATTCTGCCTCGGTTGGGAGGCGATAACTCCAGGCGGCGGGCAAGCGCCCCGTGGACCGTTCTTTTTCGGTCAGAGCGTAGCAGTAGTTCGTGGCATCGAACCAGGTGACAGACTCGACGGGGCGGTTAGTATCGCCGAGGCACCAACTTGGATTGTTGCCCATGAGCTCCGCATACTCGCCTTGGGTCACGAGGTGTCTGCACATATAGAAGCCCCTGGTGAGAACGACCAGCGTCTGCGGGCCTTCATCGGAGTTCCGGTCCGCCTCCGTGTTGGGACTGCCCATGAGGAATCGCCCGGGCGGTATCCACGCCAAGTCATCCGGTACGGCTAACGCCGTGGCGCCGAGCGACAGAGCGCGATAGAATCGTGGGCCAGCCTGCAAGGGGACTTGGTCAGTGACCGTAACCGAACTATTGGTTAGGACTATTTGGGTGAGAGGTCTCCAGGAGTTTGTGTCACCCAAGGCGCCGGCGTATTGGACCTCATTGGTGGAACCTGGATAGCCGTAGAGCGTGAGGACGGTCTGGGGCGGTTGCGAGGACCGGTTGGCGACCAGGTAGCTTGGGAATGTCTCCTGAGCGGGTCCCGGTTCCGCCACTGCCAGGAGGCAGAACCAAACGGACTGTTGAAGCATGCGAAAGGCGGGCTTGGTCTTTGCTTGAGAAGTAATCCGACGTGGGGCGGCGATCAGGGAGTTGAAACCTGAGACCTCAGATGACGCGGAGGCTGCAAAACCTTTCGGCCGGGGTCTTATGACATGCTCTTTGCGGACGTTCATCGTTACTCCTTTCGTGCGCCCGTTGCGGCCTGGAGCTGTACCCGGCGCTGTTCATGCGGGTACAGGCATGCCGATGTCGGCGCACAATTTGTTTGCCGCCCCGGGTTCGGCCCATCGAACGAGAGCCAGAAAATTCACGAGCGTGGGGCTATCCGGCTTGGCGTGGTACATGTTTTTGAGGCTGATGGCGATTTTGTGGTAAGTGGAGGCGTACTTTTCATGGACTAACCGTCCGACATAGGTCTGGAGCACCGGCCGGGCGATGGCATCGGTCTTGCCGCCCGGCAAATAAGGGAGATGGCACAGGATGCGAATCAGGGCCATGGAATCGGCTTCGATAAGGGTGAGCCAACTCTGGCGGATTTCCTCGGCGTCATACTTGGCGTTGAGCCGGTCTCGAATGGCGGCCGCGATGCTGGCGGGGTTGGCACGGCGGGCGATGAGGTCCTCGACCTTGGCCCAGGCAATCTGCCGCTCGACCTCCGGCGGAAGCCCGCCATGTTCCTTTCCGTGCTCGGCCGGGGCTTTGAGGCCCAACTCCGCGGCGATGGCCTTGCCCAACTCCTCGCCGTCCTCTTTGCGAACACGATCGGAGGTCATGATGGCCTTGATGACCAGGCGCTGCATGTCTGGTTTGAAGAGGCGCAACAGGGTGGCCAGGCTCTGTGGAGAAGGCGCCTTGTCCGGCGGGGTGGGCAGAACGAACCTGAGGAAGTCGGCCACGGTGTGGTCCGTGTCGAGCTCGCCGGGTTTCGCCTCGCGGAGCCGCATGACGTGCTTGAGCAACTTGCCGGCCCGGTCGGTTTTGCCGAGATTGTTAATGACCATCTGGCGGTGGTCGGGATTTATGATGAATCGGAGCAGGTCTTCGGCCGGAGCAATGGAGTTCTCCTCGAGAGTGGCATCAGGGCTGGAGAGGACCAATTGCTCGATCAGGGCCGGCAGCCGGCGCGCGAAGATGACATCGGGCGCCTCGGTGGTCTGGTGCTCGTAATAGTGGACCAACTCGATCAGGAAAGAGAACCTAAGAAAAGCGACCTTTTGCGCGCGGGCTGCGGCGGTTTGGGTTTTGCTGGCTTGAACGCGCTGGTACAGCTCGAAGAACTGCTGCCGCTTCGCCGGCTCCAGGGAGGTGTCACGCTCAAACAAGGCCGGGAAATCCTCTTTGAAGCCCAACACGATTTCCTCCTGTTTGGGGCGCGGGTTGAACTTGGGGTCGGTGGTCAGGTCGTTAAAGAAGACCAGGGCGGCCTCGCCAAATTCGCGGACGATCCGCTCGCGCGGGACCAGTCCTTTCACATAACAGCGGGTCGCCCTTACGACTTGCGGTGAGAAGAACAGATCCGGGTTCTCGACCAGGGAACGAAGCATCGGCGGCTCCAGCGGGGGATCCAAGCCGATCAACTCTTCGGCGATAGGTTTGAGGGCGGCGGTCAGGTCGCACTTGGTCTGGTCCAGAGTTTTAAGAAGGGCGGGTTGCTTGAGCTCGGCGCCGGTTGATGCGCCGGTGAGGGCCTTCAAATATTCGGTGACGTTGCTGTTGTGCTCGACCAGCCTGGAAACGATGACCCCAATGTCATTAATCGGCAGCTTGCTTACCAGCGAGGTGAGTAGCAGCACCAGTTCACAATGCGATTTCTGCCGGTACTCAAGCGCTCTCTCAAATTGGAACCGAAGCGCCTTGTTCTCTTGCTCCAGGGCGCTGACGTCTGCTTCCAATTGGCGCACTCGCGAAGTCAACTCAGGGGATGCTTGTCCATTGGCGTCCCCTGAGGTGGCCGCGGCTTGGGCCATCTCTGTGTCTATCATGACTTGATTTTGCCCCAAACGGCCGCTCTTTTCCATTCCTTTCTTGCTGCTTCGCTAACTCGCTCGAGGATTACATCCGCCATCGCCGGGTGCGTCCCGACAGTGCCCGAATACCAGACCAGTTTGCCGCCCCGCTCCGAGGGGTTGCGCCAGGCCGGCTGCCCATTGGCCAATCTCTCCCGAACGATTCTTTCTGGCGTGCCAAGCAGCACCGGGATGTCCTCCTGGGCGTGCAACCCTTCACTGATGAAAAACGGCACCACCACGACGTTTCTCGATTCCGCCCTGGTCCAGCAACCGGCGATACGCGGCTCCTCTTCCATGAAGACACCCTGGACGCTGGCGTAAAGCTCCCGCTTGCGAATCAGTTCCACCTGGCGCTCGACCGGTTGGCGCGAGTTCTCGTTTCGTTGCGTCCCATGGCCGGCGATGAACAGGGTGGTATCTTTCGGTTTGGGCGCGCGGGGAAACGGGTAAGTTTCCACCACCTCCCGCGCCCTGGCCAGGACGACATCGGTCATCCGCTCATGCGTGCCGATTGGCCGGCAATAAAAAAACAGCCGGTGTTCCCGATCCAGAACGCCCCAGCCGCCTTCGGTCCGTTCGAAACCCAACGCGCGAGGGAGGACCTCCTGGCCGAAGTAGCCCTCGCTGACGAGCAAGGGCGCGATGAACACCCGCCCTTCGTTCACGGCGGCCAACACGTCCACCACTTGCGGCTCCTGTTTCCAAAAGGCCTCGCGCACCGCGGAGAAGAGACCTCGCCGCCGCAACTCCGTCGCGTGTTGGAATACCGGAACCGCCGAATCGGAATTGAGCGTGGTGCCATGCCCGACCAGGACCAGGGCGGCATCTGAAAAATCCTCGTGCCTCACCCGCGATCCATAGCCCGGGCGCTGGAGAAATACAAGGCGGCGGGATTGCGAGGTTTCTCGTGGGTGGCGCATAAAGGGGATGCGATTTGCGTTTTCACTGGCTGCGGAGAATAGTGCATCTGACCTTGACCTGAGATTAAGTTGGCATCATTGGAGCGGGAGTTCGATCTTCATCTTCTTCAATCCTTCCCGGAACTTCTGGCACTTCCGCTGGAAGATGACTCGCTGTTGGGGCGTCAGTTCTTTGTCGATCTGGTTCCAGGAGGCCACGAGGTTGGTGCCCGATTCCTTGATGGCCCGCCCAAAGCTCTGCGCGACTTGGAGCGCGGTGGCGTTGACGATCGCCCGGATCTTCGGTTGCTGGGCCGGCGTGAGCTTCAGGTCGTTTTGAAGGTCCGCCATTGCCTTGGCGGTAAACTTGTCCACGCTCAGCCCCTGCTCGAAGGCGTGCTTGAGGTGGAGCATGGTCGTTACGGAGCCGGTCACGGCGCCCGCCGCGAAGACGAGCACCACCGCCAGGATTGCTTTCCAGTGTTTGCAAAGTCTCATTGGGCAAGATCGCTGGCGACGATGTTAAGTGCCGAGGAGATGTCGGCCGCTGGTGTGGGGATCGAGGGTTGGCTAATCCAGACGAGGGCGCCGCAAACAATCAGCGCCAGCGATGCGCAGGCCAAACCCCAGGCGGCCCGTTGCAATTCGTCAAAGAGCGTCGTGACCTGGACCGGCTTTCCGGAGGCTAAAACGCGATGGGAGAAGCCGAAGGGGGCCTCCTCCGGAAGCGGAGGCGAAGCCCCACGGGCCCACTTCATCAGCCGCTTTAGATCGGGGTGCAACTCACTCATAAGCTTCCTGCCTTTCTTAGCTCTTCAAACCGTTTGTTCAACTTGCGTCGCGCCCGGAAGGCTCGTACCCGAATATAAGTGGCGGACCAACCGGTCGCCGCCTGGGCCTCCATAATGGAGCGCCCCTCCATTTCGAGCATGCGAATCAGAAGCCGATCCTGCGGGCTGAGAACTTCCAGGAGCATGTTCACAAGCTCACGGGCGGCGATCTGGCGGGAAGGGTCAGGGGCTTCGTCAACGCCGGTGTTCAGAGCCTCCAGCGCCGCCGCTTGCTCCTCAGAGAGGTCCGCCATCCGCCATTCCGGGCGAACCTTTTGAGCACGAATGGCATTCAAACAGTGGTTCACGGCAATCCGGGCCACCCAGTGTTCCAGAGGCATCTTGCCTTGATACTGATCCAGTTTCGCAAACATTTTCAAAAAGATGTCCTGTGCCAGGTCTT
>JBJKSV010000786.1:0-3842 GCA_046703605.1 Limisphaerales bacterium | reverse complement strand
TCGGCAATGGCCGGGTCGGAGGTTCCGGCGAAGCGCTCCAGGATTCGTTGCCGATGTTGCTGGTAGCCGGCCTGGTCTCCCGTTTGCACCAGCAAGGGCGTCAGCAGGTGATACGCCGTGTAATTGGTCGGATCGGCTTGAATGGAACGGGTGTAGTTGCCGATGGCCGGCTGCCATTCGCCGAGGCGCGCGTGGGCGTCGCCAATGACGTTGTAAATGACCGAGCATTGAGGAAACACCGGAGGCACGTCCTTCATCAAGCGCTCAGCCCCCTCAATATCCCCGTGGCTGAGCAGGGTTCCGGCGGTCGTGAACGTGTCGGCGAGGGCAGCAATTTCCCGCATCTGCTTTTCCAGGGCCCAACCCTTCTCCGCCTGTGAGCGCAATTCCGTTTCCCGAATCAGGAGGTACACCGAGAGGCCGAAGCCCAGGACCAGCGCGGCGGCCACGGCCCCGACTGCCATAAATACTCCCTTGTTCCTTCGCACCAGCTTTTGGAGACGGTAGAGATTGCTCGGGGGCCGCGCCTCGACCGGTTCGTTGCGCAGAAGGCGCTGGATATCGACCGCCAACGCGTTGGCGGTTTCATAGCGGCGTGTCCGGTCCTTCTCCAGCGCCTTCATCGCTATCCAATCGAGGTCGCCGCGGATGAAACTGATGAGCCTGGGCGGCTCCGCCCCGTGACGCTTGGCGACGGCGGTGAGATCGGCGTCGAGCATGGTGCTCAGGCGCGTCGAGGGCCGAGGGGGTTCGACTTCCCGGATGGTCCGGCGTATCTCGTCCAGGCCTGCCTTGAGCAGTTGTTGAACGTCGAAAGGGGTTTGGCCGGTGAGCAACTCGTAGAGCAGAACTCCCAGGCTGTAGATGTCGCTCCGTGTGTCAATGTCCAGCCCGCTCATCTCCGCTTGTTCGGGGCTCATGTAGGCGGGCGTGCCGATGAACTGGCGCAGTTCCGTATAGACCGTGAGGTCCGTCAGGCGCCCCTCGGTGGCCTTGGCGATGCCGAAATCGATGACTTTGGGCACCGGCACACCATCATGGAGTGTCACCAGGATGTTCGAGGGTTTGATGTCGCGATGGATGACACCCTTTTGATGCGCGTGCTGAATGGCATGACAGACCTGGATAAACAGGCCAAGGCGTTGAGCGGTGTCGAGGTTGTTCTGGTCGCAGTAATCGGTAATGCGGATTCCCCGCACCAGCTCCATCACGAAAAACGGACGCCCGCTGTCGGTGGCGCCGGCATCCAGGACCTTGGCAATGTTTGGATGGTCCATCATGGCCAGGGCCTGGCGCTCGGCTTCAAACCGGGCGATGACGTTGCGGGTATCCATCCCCAATTTGATGATCTTCAAGGCCACGCGCCGGCGCAGCGGTTCCATCTGTTCGGCTACATAAACCGCTCCGCAGCCGCCCTCCCCAAGCTTTTCCCGGATTTTGTATCGGCCAATGGTGTCGCCTGGACTCTCACCGGCAGGAGAGGCCAAAGGGACTGTGGGCGCCAGGGCGGGGGCGGGCACGGTAGGTTCGAGAAATCCGCCCGCTTCCTCGCTGGCCTGGAGCAAATGCTCGACCCGTTGCCGCAACTGGAGGTCGTCGCGGCAGGCGCTAGCCAGATACGCAGCCCGCTGCTCCCGCGGCAGCGCCAGGGCGGCATCGAAAACGGCTTCCTCGCGGCCGCGATTGGGTGGCGTCGATAAGGCCCCGCTGGTTTCACCCTTCATAAGAGGAAGGATACTCATAGGGCAAAAAAAGTGAAGACGATTATGGGGCCGCTTGAGAGCTTCCCGGTTGGCCGCTCGCCGGATTGGAATCGGGCGCTGAGGCCGGGGCAGACAGCCTCTGTTTCAAGGCCTCGTCGGACGGGAACAGACCTTGTCCCCGCTCCCAGAGGGTGCGCGCATAATCGGGCCGGCCCAGTTTGGCGTACTCGTCGCCCATCCAGACATAGCTTTGCGCGAAGTGCGGTTGCGGCGTTTGGGCTTCCTGCTGGTCAATCAGGGTCTGGAACAGTTGCAGCACCTCCTGGCCTTTGTTCAAGGACGCTGGCCAGTAGGAGAGGGCCACCGCCTTCGTGAAGCGCGCCTCCCAGTTTGCCGGATCCAGGCTTAAGGCCGCGTCGAAGAGTTTGTCTGCTTGCATTCCCAGGATGCCCTGCTCCCGGACATCGTGCAGAATGCTGCATTTCCTAAGATATGCCTGGCCCAAGGCCGCTGGGTATTCAGCCACGCGCGGGTCCGCTGCCATCCGACGTTCCAACTCGCCAATCGCCGCGTCGAGCCGGCCGGAGTCGATGAGCTGCTTCCAAACCGCCTGCTTCTCACTGTATGGCGTTTGCGCAGAGACCAGCATATCGACCGATTGATCCACCATTGTCTTGTCCAGGCTGTCTTGCGCAGCGGTGGCCACTGGTTCCGTGCTGGAGAATGTCCGAACCGGCTGTGGGGGAGAGCGCAGGGGCTGTGCGATACTTGCTCGTTCTGCATCGGGTCGCGGTTGGGCCTCACCCGCTGGCACGGGGGCAGATTCCGCCTCTGGTTCGAACGGGGAGGCTCGCGGCGTCTGTGGTTTATTGAGCCAAAGCAATGCTCCAACCAATGTCCCAGCCCCCAATCCGGCCAATATCAACGTTTTCATGTCGTTCGTCCTTTCTTTGTTCCCGCCAGGTCACTCCCGGCGATATCCATCTATAGGACAGTGCGAAATCCAACTGTAAAAGGGCTCACAACTGGGGTGTGGCAATGAGCAGCGGCGCACCGGGGAGACGGGTTAAAATATTTTAGGTGCGGATTGCTGCGGATTGGTGCGGATTGGTGCGGATTGGTGCGGTTGGAGGTGAGGCGGGGGCTGGATTCGCATGGTCGGCGCAGGGAGGCAACCCGAGGATTGTCGTCGGACGCCAAGATCTCGGGAATGCTCCTGGGCTGCTTTCGAGGGAGCGAGATGGAAACAGGGGGCCTGGGGCTGGTTTCGGGTCTTTGGGATGTCGTTCATAAATGTCGCTTAGGTTTTTCGGTTTTGCGGGAGAGGGTTCGCCGGGCTGGGCCGGGAAAGGCAGATGATTCAAGCGCCTATATATATTAGGATGGTCAAAAGGAGGAATTGGCCGTTTGGCGGCGATTTTTTTGAAGTTAATTTGACATTGGAGGAGCACGGGGACTGTTGTGAGGTGGGTGGAAGGAAGTCCGGGAATAGAACAGAAGGAAACAAAGGGGGGCGGCCAACAGAGGCGAGGGCGGGGGTGTGTGTCTTGCAGATTTCAGATTTGAGACTTCAGAAAGAGGCGTGCACCGGCGCAAACGGGTTGGTCTGGGGCGCGGCGCCGACGATGTCGCGGGAGGGGTGGATGAAAAAATAGGTGCGGATGGCTGCGGGATCTGGCATGGAACCTGATGCTCTGGGAGGCGCGGGCTTTGCAATCGAAGATTTGTTGCTGGACGGACCGGCCCCACTTGTGGAGGGAACGTGGAACGAGAAGGCGTGGTGGATATTGAGGAAACAGGCCATTGACAAAGTCCCTGCCGATGTGTTGTCGGAGACGACGTAAGGAGTCTCTGATCAAAGGCTTACGATGACTTTGTCACTGGCCATGCTACGGCTCTTGAATGGGCATTTTTTCTTGCTTATCGCGGCGAAAGCGCGTATGATGGCGTTTAATTGATCCTCTTGTCCCTTCCCGACGCGGGAGCGTTGTGGAAAGAGGGGTCTCGTACCGGGGTTTCCGAAAAAGAAGCGGCATTGCGGGCGAACGCTGGTCCCTTCAGGAGGATCCAGGATTCTCAATTTAAAGGAGGTCGTATGACACGCAGAATATGGGCTGCTCTGCTCGCCCTTGGCTGGGT
>JBJKSV010000785.1:0-11598 GCA_046703605.1 Limisphaerales bacterium | reverse complement strand
GGCTTGCACGAGGTTATACCAATTGTCCCGCTGGCGCGGTTCGTAGCCGAGGTCGGAGATGAGGCGGTGCATGTCGGGGACACTCATGCAGAAAGAAGCGCCGGCCTTCGAGACCACGTTCTCCTCGATCATGATGCTGCCGAGATCGTTGGCGCCGAATTTGAGGGCAACCTGGCCGAGTTCCAGTCCTTGTGTGACCCACGAACTCTGGACATTTTCAAAGTTGTCCAGGTAAATACGGGCGAGGGCCTGAGTGCGGAGGTACTCGTGCGCCCCCACAGCAGGGGCCCGCAGTTTTGTGTGCTCGGCCTGGAACGTCCACCCGATAAAGGCGGTGAACCCCTTGGTCTTGTCCTGCTGGGCGCGCAACCGTTCCAGGTGTTCGATCCGGTCTTCGACCGTCTCGACGTGGCCGAACATCATGGTGGCGGAGGAATTCAGACCGAGCCGATGCGCCACATCCATGACTTCCAGCCAGTCGTCGCTCATCGCCTTTAAAGGGGATACACGCTGGCGCACCCTGTCCACCAGGATTTCACCCCCGCCCCCAGGAATCGAACCGAGGCCGGCCGCCTTGAAATCGGCGATAATCCGCTCCAAGGACTCATCAAAGACCATGCGGAAGTGGTGGAATTCGCTGGGACTGAACCCATGGATGTTGACCTGGGGGAAGCGCGTCTTGATATGGGAGAGCAGGTCCAGGTACCACTGCTTGCTTAGGCTCGGGTGATGGCCGCCCTGCATGAGGATCTGCGTGCCGCCCAGGGCGATGGTTTCTTCGATCTTCTTGTCCAGCTCATCGAAGCGGATGATGTAGGCATCGTCATCTCTTTCGGTGCGGTAAAAGGCGCAAAACTTGCAATAGACATTGCAGATTTTGGTGTAATTGACGTTCCGATCGACAATGTAGGTGACGATGTCGTTGCCGTGCCCGGAGTAGGCCTGGGCCTTGGCGAGACGACGCCGGCGGTCGGCCAAGGCGCCAAGTTCCTCGATGGGCAGGCGATAGAGCCGCAAGGCCTCGGCCTGGTCGATGCGCGCGCCCTGCCAAGTCTTCTGGAGGAGATCGTCGAGTGAAGCGTCGTGGATCACAGCGGAAAAATCAGGGTTGGAGCCGGACTTTGGCAGCCCCCGCCGCTCGGCCGTTCTGGCGTTGTTCAATGGGGTGGAGGCCAGGCTCAAGGCCGCAACGCTCGCTACTTGAATACATCATGTTCGCACAGCATACTCTGCAATTCCCGGCGGAGCAAGCCGGCCCACCGGGCGGCTGGGGCGGCTGAAGTTTGGCTTGATTCAGCCGCCGTATCTTCTAAACTGGCTTATGTTCGTTCCCGTCCGCCGCCAAGCGGATATTGGCGGCAAACTACAGGCGGGATTGGTGAAACAACAAAGAAAAAGGAATCGTTTATGGTGACCCGGTATGTCTTGTTAGGATTGATGGCCTGCGTATCTCTGATGCAGGCGCGAGCGCAGGAAAGTCTGCCCGACCTCGTCAGCCAGGCCAACGCGGATTGGATGATCGGCCAATGGCAGGCCCAAACTGAAAACGGCGGCACGTTCACCTTGGGCATCGCCTGGGACCTGGACAAACATGCGGTGACATTCCATGGCAAGGACAGCAACATGGAATTCAAGGGGTTCAACGTCATCGAACCCGGCTCCGATAAAGTGAAGTATTGGGGCGTGGACAACCATGGCGTGGTTACCAAGGCCTCCTGGGCAATGGAAAACGATCAGTTGACCTTGCGCGTCGATAGCGTCCTGCCCGAAGGCGGGGCCCGAAAGATGGCCATTGCCTTCGGTGGAAGTGCCGACGAGGGGATCAAGATCCGCATCTATGGGGTCAATGAGGACGGCGAACTGGTCACGCCGGCGCACGCTACTCTCGCGTTCAAGAAGAAGTAACCGCGAAGCCGTCGCCACGGCAGCCCCGGCGAATGGTGCGCTAGGGGCGCAGAAGGAAGGCTTTGCTAATTCTCTGCCCTACAGCAATAATGCCGGGCAAGGAATAGGGGCCTGGCGAACAGGCCCCTGGAAATGGTGCTATAGTTTTACAGTGGCGACGTTCAACCGGGAATCTAAAGACAGACGAGCCGGGCAGACCTCGAATGAGGAACTGCTGCCGGCCAGGCGCAAGTCTATGGACGCGGCGGTCGCGGAGGATTCCGCGCCGCCCGCGGAGGTGGATGCGAGGGAGGCCCGAGCGGTCGTTGACCCGGCCATTATGGCTGCCAGGAATGACTTGGCGCAGGTGTTGTCCGCGCTGCAGCGCCTAGCCGAGCAATGCAGCGACCTTGAGGCCGCCAAGGTCACTCAGGACACGCTGGCGGCGCTTCATGGGCCATTCCGGTTCGTTATTCTTGGGGAAGTCAAATCTGGCAAGAGCAGCTTCGTAAACGCTCTGCTCGGGGCTGATGTCTGCAAAGTGGCTCCTGAGCCCTGCACCGATTCGATCCAGGAAACGGTCTTTTCAGAAGAGGAAGGTGTCGAGGTCATTGGCCCGAATCGGAAGCGGGTTAAACGCCGGATCCCGCTGCTCAAAACCATCGCGATTGTCGATACGCCAGGCACCAATTCCGTCATTCGGGATCACGAGAGCATCACGCGCGAGTATATCCCGCAAAGCGATCTGGTTGTCTTCGTGCTGCCCGCCCGCAATCCGCATACCCAAAGCGCCTGGGATTTTCTAAGGTATGTCCACGAGGAATGGGAGCGAAAGGTGATCTTCGTGCTCCAGCAGATGGACCTGGAGATGGAGCACTTGGCGGCCCAGGTTCGAAGCGTTCATGATTATGCTGTTAAGGGCGGCGTCACCAATCCCGTGATCTTTCCGACCTCCGCAAAGTGGGAGCTGCAAGGGTTGGCCGAGCGGAGCGGGATGGCAGAGGTCCGGCAGTTCATCCGGCGCCGCATCACGGGTGGCCAGCACGTCGTGCGCAAGCTGCAAGGCCACGGGTCGGTCGCCCGGAAGGTGCTCGGCGAGCTTGGAGCCAAACTCGATGTGGCCAGGCGAAAGCTGGAAGAGGACCGCGCCTTCCGCGAGAAGGTTCAAGCGCGGTTGGGCCGCGGCCACCAGCGTTCGTTGAAGGAAGTGGACGATCTACTTGAGAGGTTGGGCGACGCCTACGACGCCATCACGGCGGACTTTAAGGAGCAGTTTCGAAAGGGTATGGAGATTTGGCCTGTGTTGCGCCGGTCCTTGCCAGGCGGCTCTTCAAACCGGGAATGGCTGGCGGATTTGGGCACACGGTTCGAAAAGGCGCTGGACCAAAGGGTGAACCGGGTTTCGCAGGAAGAGGCGGGGCGATTCATGGACTCCATCAAACGCCTCATCCTGGAGTTGCTGGAGGACACCAAACGCGGCGCTTCCCCGACCGAGACGGCGGGCAGCATTGGCAACATCGAGCTTCAGCGGGAGGATATCCTGAGGGGCATTGAGGTTCAACTGGAGGAGTTGGCGAAGGACCAGGAACCGTTGCGCAAAGGCTTAAGTGAGTCTTCGTTGCATGTCGGGCAGGCAATCGTCGGCGGGGGGGTGCTCACCGGCATTGGCGCGGCCATTGCCGCTGCCACAAAACTCGCCATTTTCGACATTACCGGCGGGGTGCTCGCAGGCATCGGTCTGCTGGTGGCGGGGGTCGCGATGCTGTGGCGCCGCGGACGGATAGTGAAACAGTTCTCGGAGTCGCTCGACAAGGCCAAGTCCCAGTTCGCAGATGAAGTGCGCGATAAACTTACCGCGGACCTGCGCGGGATTTATTCGGTCATCGCCGAGAAATTCGGCGGTCTGGATGTCCTGGTCAAATCGGAGGAAGAGGAGCTTGGAGGCAAGTTGGCGCGGGCGGCAGAGCTCGGGGAGCGATTGAATGGCGTGGAAAACCAGTTGGCGACGCGGTTGGAACTGACGTAAGGCTTAGGGCGAACTGGACACGGCGTTGGTCACAATCGATTGGGCCTCGTCGAGGATGCGGTGGAGGTGCTCGGGCCCGCGAAAACTCTCTGCGTAAATCTTGTAGATGTCTTCGGTGCCGGATGGGCGTGCGGCAAACCACCCGTTGGCGGCGATGACTTTGAGGCCGCCGATTGGGGCGTTATTGCCGGGGGCCCGCGTGAGAATGGACTGGATCTTTTCGCCAGCGAGGTCGGTCTGAGTGACCTGTTCGGGAGTGAGACGCTTAAGGGTATCCTTTTGGGCGGGAGTGGCCGGGGCCTCGACGCGATCATAAACGGGCTCTCCAAGCTGGCGAGTGAGTTCCGTGTAAAGTTCGCCGGGGTCGCGTCCGAGGCGGGCGGTGATTTCGGCCGCGAGCAAAGCCAGGATAATCCCGTCCTTGTCCGTGGTCCAGACTGTGCCATCGCGGCGCAGGAACGAGGCCCCGGCGCTTTCCTCGCCGGCAAACCCAAACGAGCCATCCATAAGCCCTTCGACAAACCACTTGAAGCCCACCGGCACCTCGCAAAGCCTGCGCCCCAGTTTCGCTGTCACCCGATCAATCATCTGGCTGCTGACCAGCGTTTTGGCGACGGCGGCGTTCTCTCGCCAACCGGGCCGATTCTGGAACAAATAAGAGATGGCGGCTGAGAGGTAGTGATTGGGCGGGAGCAAGCCGGCGCTGCGGGTCACGACCCCGTGGCGGTCGTGATCGGTGTCGCAGGCAAAGGCAAGGTCAAAGCGCTCTTTAAGGGTGATGAGCGGTCGCATGGCATACGGCGAAGAGGGATCCATCCGGATCTGCCCGTCCCAATCTGCGGTCATAAACCGGAAGGTCGGATCGACCATGTCGTTGACGATGCTCAGGTTCAGGCCATAGCGCTCGGCGATGCGGCTCCAATAGTGAACTCCAGCCCCCCCCAGAGGATCGACGGCGAGATTGGGCTTGGCGACACGAACAGCCTCCAGGTCGAGCACGTTTTGGAGGTCCGCAACATAAGCGGACAGGTAATCGTAACGATGTGTGGAACTGGCGCTCAAGGCCTTGGCCAAGGGAAGGCGCATTATGCCGCTGACGGAGGCCTGGAGCAATTCGTTGGCCTTGGTCTCGATCCAACTGGTAACCGCGGTGTCAGCCGGGCCACCGTTGGGCGGGTTGTATTTGAAGCCGCCATCCTGCGGCGGGTTGTGCGATGGTGTAATGACAATGCCGTCGGCCAGGCCCTGCGTGCGACCGCGATTATGAACGAGAATCGCGTGGGAAAGGGCTGGGGTGGGCGTGTATTCGTCGTCTTGGGAAAGCATCACTTCGACATTATTGGCGGCGAGGACCTCCAGGGCGGTAGCCAAGGCGGGCGTGGAGAGTGCGTGGGTGTCCATGCCGAGAAAGAGGGGGCCGTCAATATGCTCTTGCCTGCGGTAGAGGCAAATGGCCTGGCTGATCGCGAGAATATGGTTTTCGTTGAAGGCCCGCTGGAATGAAGAACCGCGGTGGCCGGAAGTGCCGAAGGCGACGCGTTGGGACGGCACCGATGGGTCCGGCACTTCGGCGTAGTAAGCCGTAATGAGCTTTGGCACATCCACAAGCGAGGACGCATCGACAGGTTTTCCGGCAGAAGGACTTACTTTCATTTCAGTTGTTACAGGCTGACTCAGGCATAATCCGAACGGCGGCCATAGCCGCGCCAATGGTGGGATCTACCATCCGCCAAGACGAGCGGATCGGCAAGCAGAACAAAACGGCGCGGAGCAAGGCGGGTGCATCCTGCCGGGACCACTACAACCCCGTCGCACACAGCTCGAAATGGGACACCGAGATCTGAAACCAGCTCAATGCCGTGCCCTGTGCTTCAGCGTGTCACTAGCAACCTTCCGCGGACTGCTATGTCCGCCGAGGACTTCCCGACCATGATCTCGAAGTCACCTGGCACGACTCTCCAGCGCATGTCGTGGTCGAGCAACTGGAGGTCTTCCGGTGTAAGCCGCAAGGTGACGGTCTTGGTCTGGCCCGGGGCCAAGGCCACTCGCTCAAATCCGCGGAGTTGCTTCACAGGGGTTGAAACCGGGGCGTAATCCTCGTGAGTGTAGAGTTGGACGGTCTCTACGCCGGGGCGGTCGCCAACGTTTTTCACGTCCACGCTCACACGGGCATCGCCACCGGGATGGATTTGAGGCGGGTCAATCCGCAAATGGCTATACTCGAACCGAGTATAGCTCAGGCCGTAACCGAAGGGGTAGAGCGGCGTCGCGGGCATATCCACGTAGCCTTCCCGCATCCGAACCGCCTTGGAGGGTTTGTAATTGTAGTACACCGGCAGTTGGCCGGAATGCCGCGGAATGCTGATGGCGAGCCGTCCAGAGGGATTGTAGTTCCCAAAGAGCACGTCCGCCACGGCTTGCCCGCCGCGCTCACCCGGTTCCCAGGCCTCGACCAGGGCGGGCACGTGGGCGGCGGTCCAGCGCGTGGAAAGGGGGCGTCCATTGATCAACACTACCACCGTGGGCGTTCCCGTCTCGAAGACGGCGCGAATCAGGTCTTCTTGCACCCCGAACAGGTCCAGGCTCGCCACATCGTGGCCCTCGCCGTCGGTGTGTCTGCCGTGCTGGCTCTCGCCGAGAACCACAATAGCGACATCGGCTGCTTTGGCGGCCCGCACCGCTTCGGGGAAACCGCTTTTATCTGTATCCGTAACCTCGCAGCCACGCGCATAAACCACTTTTGTTTGGGGCGAGACCTCGGCCTTGATGCCCTCAATGACCGTCGTCACATGCTGCAAAATCTTCTTCGGTGAATAGTCGCCCAATTGGTTCATAACATCGTCGGCGTTGGGGCCGATGACCGCAATCGAGGCCAAGTCCTTCTTGAGCGGGAGCAGGTTATCGTCGTTCTTCAGCAGCACGATGCCTTCGCGGCCTGCCCGAAGCGCCAAGTCCTGATGCGCTTGGGAATGCACCACCTGAACCGCGCGCTCTACATCGACATACGGATGCTCGAATAGTCCAAGGCGGAATTTCTGTTCCAACACCCTCCGCACTGCCCTGTCCACCAGCGCCATCGGCACCCGCCCCTCCTCCACATTCTCGACCAGCGGCCCCATGTATGCCGGCTCGTAAGTGATATTCACATCGACTCCAGCCCTCAGGGCCAGCAGCCCGGCTTCTTTTTGAGTGGGAACGATGTCTTCATAAATCAAAGTCCCAAAACCGCCGCCCTCGCTCACGACGATTCCCTTGAAACCAAGCTCCTGGCGCAAGACGTCGTTCATCCACTTGACTGAGGCGTGCGCGGGCACGTCCTCGATCTCCGGGTAGCCCGCCATGACGCCTAAGCCCCCGGCTTTGGTAATGGCTCCGATCCAGGGTGGCAGGAAACTCTCGCGCAAGCAGCGGTCGGAGACTTCTATTGCGCCACGTTCCAGCCCGCTGACCGGTTCGCTCTGCGTCGGGAAATCCGTCAACACCGCGATGACCTTGTCGGGGGCGGAGATGTCCGAGCCTTGGGTCCCCCGGACGATGGCTTCGCCAATCCGCATGTAGAGATAGGGGTCTTCGGTGTAGGCCTCCTCATTCCGCCCCATCCGCGGGTCACGGTTCACCTCCATAACCAAGGTGGAAAGCGCGTGAATGCCAACCGCTCGTGCCTCCGCCGCCGCGGCCGCGTAGATCGCCTTCACCAACTGCATGTCGAAGGAGCTGCCCACCGCCAGCCCTTCCGGGAAAACCGTCCCGCCCGAAAACATAGCTCCATGAGTGCCCTCCTCATCCTCCAGTACGGGTATCTTGAGGCGCGTCTGAGTAAGGGCAATCCGCTGAAGCTCGTTAAAGTACTCCGCCTGCTGGCGGGGGCCTTTGTGGAGGATTTCGTCGGCCAGGGTGAAAAACCCGCACGCCGGGCCGATCTCCTTTGTATAGGTTCCAGCGGTGAATTTCTTGCACGCCTCCATCTTGGAAGGGATGTCGCGTCCCAGTTGGCTCACATAGACGCAGGGCAGATTGAGTTGCCCGACCTTCTCCTTGAGTGTCATCCGGCTCAGGAGGTCATCGACTCGCTCCCCGACCGGGCGTTTCGCGTCCTGATAGATTGGCGGCCGGCTGGCACCTTGGGCGTAGGCCCCCACGAGGCCAATGAAGATTGTCACGGCCACCCCAATGAAGCGCCAAGGGGCGCTCTTTGCCGGCGGCTGATGGCAAGTCCTGGCGAGGGGGACCTCCGAATGCTCCTCGCACCTCACTGAGCATTGAGAGGACTGAGAATCTGGAGTTGAGAGTCTTAGATTGAGCTTCGCTTCTGGTGTCATAGTGGCCTTCGATTTGCCGCCAGTTTACAATGCCCAATTCTTAATTTTCAATTCTCAATTAAGCGTCTGAGATGGCGTAGTTGTCGTTCTCCGGCAGCACCCCACTCAACACCACCACCCCGAGATTCCGTTCGGTTCCCTGGCGGGGGTGCCTGCTCCTAAGCAGTTCCGGCGCCTTTGGGCAATAGCGAGAAATGGCTTCGCGAGCGAAAGAAGCAGATGTCAAACTCCATGAAGAAGTTTGTCTGGCCGAGAATCAGTGGCACTTCGTTGGTCTGGCACCAGGCGAAAGCGAGCCGAGCAAGCGCGAAATCCCCAACCTGGGCCACGAGAAGCAAGGGAATGGCCGGCGTGCCCGCAAATGTTCCAGCGAGCCTCAGGGTGGTCCTGCGCGGGTCCCACTGCGCCCCAAGTGCACTGCCGATTGCGAGTGGAAGCACATTTACGTCGGACCCGCTGTCCAGCAAACCCCGCGCGGAAACGCTGCTGCCGCCGCGCATCAGCGTGAGTGGCAGCAAGGGCTTGCCGTCGGCGGAGTACGGAAAGATCATCGCTTCAGCCTCCTGAGGCACTCTCCAATTCTCGCTGGAGAATCTGGCCGGCGCCAGGTTCAAAACCGGGGGTCGAGATGGTATAGGTGCGACCGTGCTCAAGGGGCGCAATTTCGTGCTCCGCGTCCACCTGCTCCGCCAGAACGCGGATAAGCCGTAATTTATCCGCCGCCGAGAGGCTGCGAACCTCGGGAAGAATCTCTGCTAGCGACATACTACTAACTTGATCCGCCCTCCCTACCCTGGCAAGGTCAAAAGACGTTGCCGTCCACCATGGGGTGCATCCCGTCGGACCCCGGCGCGGGCGGGGGTCCGGGATACACCCTCCACCATGGCATCGAGCATCCAGCGGTTTATCGCAGGATTAAGCAGACTTCCAGAAAAAGGAAAAGCAGATTCCTATCGGCGGATCAAAATGGTCAGACTATTCTCCGCGTATGGATTATGAAGCTGTTATCGGGCTGGAGACCCATGTCCAGCTCAAGACCAAATCGAAGATGTGGTGCGGTTGCGCCAATGAATTCGGCGCGCCGCCTAACACGCATGTGTGTCCGGTGTGCCTGGGTCTGCCGGGTGTTTTGCCGGTTGCCAATGAGGAGGCGTTGAGATTGACGGCGCTCTCGGGCCTGCTGCTCAACTGCGCCGTCGCGCATCATGCCAAGTTTGACCGAAAGAACTATTTCTACCCGGACATGCCCAAGAACTATCAGATCACCCAATACGACCAGCCTTCGGCGTTGAGCGGGGATGTCGAGTTCGAGTTGGACGGGGCCGTCGCCCGAGTGCGAGTCACCCGCGCCCACCTGGAGGAAGACGTTGGCAAGAACTTCCATTTCGAGAGGCAGAGCGGAGTCGATTTCAACCGGGCGGGTGTGCCGCTGATGGAGATTGTTTCCGAGCCGGATATCACCAGCGCGTCCATGGCCTACGAATATCTCAACGCCCTCAAGGAGATTCTGGTGTACGGCGGGGTCAGCGACTGCGACATGGAGAAGGGCATGGTGCGGTGCGATGTCAACGTCAGCGTGCGGCCCAGAGGACAGAAGGCCCTTGGCGCCAAAATCGAGATCAAAAACATGAACAGCTTCAGCGGCGTGCGCCGGGCGCTGGAATACGAAATCCCGCGCCAGATCGAGGTGCTGCGGGGCGGGGGCACCCTCTCCCAATCCACGAGACGGTGGGACGACGAGGCGGGCGTCACGGAGGAGATGCGGACCAAGGAGCACGCGCACGACTACCGCTACTTTCCCGAGCCGGACTTGATGCCGTTTGAACCCGACGACGCTTGGATGGAGGCCGTGCGGCGGCGGGTCGTGGAGCTGCCGCTTGCCCGCAAACGACGCTTTATGCGCGATTATGGCTTACCGCCTGCCGACGCCCAAACATTCGTGTGGGACCTTCCTCTGGGGGGGTATTTCGAGGGTATGGCAAAGCAGGCCAAAAACCCCAAGGCGGTCGCCAACTGGGTAATCAACAATCTTCGCGGGAAAATGGCGGAATCCAATACGACCTTGGCGGAGCTGAAGTTCAAGCCGGAAGGCATCCTGGAGCTCGTTGAGCTTGTGGAGCAGGGCAAGATTAGTTCCAAGATTGCACAGGACGTGTTTGTGGAGATGTTCGCTACTGGCCAACTCGCTTCAAAGATCGTCGAGAAGAGGGGTCTGGCGCAGGTCAGCGACGCGAGCACCATCGAGGAATTGTGCGAGCAGGCCATCGCGGCGAATCCTGGCCCCGTGGCCGACTACAAGGCTGGAAAGGCCGCCGCGCTGAACTTCCTCAAGGGCCAAGTCATGAAACTGAGCAAAGGAAAGGCCAATCCAGCGATGGTGGGGACCACGCTGGAGAAGAAGCTCATTTCTTAGCAACTGGACGTCCGCAGCTAAACGGGGGTCGAGCACACCTTTCAAGGTGGGGAGGGAGAAATCGATCTGCTCTCAGGGCGAGGCTGCTCTGTTCGCGGTAGCGTCGCCCGTGCAGAGGAAGGGCGGAGGCTCGGTTCCTCTGGAAATGTCCGCAGTGCGCGTGCGATGAGGCTGTCCTCCTCTGTCTCATTTCAAGGCGGCAATGGAACTGAGTGGGCAGGAGGGGGACTTGAACGGGAGCAGGGGCCAGGAATTCGTAAGCTACTTGTCCTCAGTAGTTTGTAGCGAGGACACTGTGGCTTTGTAACATTTAGAGGGGGCTGGTCCGCGGATTGCTACTCTCGGAAGGCATTATGGGCACGCTATTTGCGGTTCCGACAAAAAGACACGGTTGATCATGGAACTGCCATTTATTAACGGAAAGGCAAAGAAACCGAGCCATCTCGTCTCGATTGACCTGGGTGGCAGGGTGACCAAAGCCGTTCAGCTCGAACAGAAAGACGGTGGGCTGGTGTTGAGCCGCTACGCCCTGGTCGATGCCCCGATTTGCGAGAAGGCCCCGTCTCCTGAACTCTTGGCTGAGCATTTGAAGAACGTACATCAAGCCCTCGGCACCAAGACCCGGTCCATTTCGCTGGCCCTTGATGTAAATGACGCAATAGTGCGCCACACGCAGTTGCCACCGATGCCCATCAGCGATATGCGCCAGGTCCTCAAGGCCAACAGCAAGACCTATTTGCAGCAGGATCTGCCGGGGTATGCGTTTGATTGCTTCATTCCCTTGCGTCGGTTGGAGGAGAGCCCGGCAGCGGCCGTCAAGCCGGCAAATGGAAGCCCGAAGCAGCGGGTCCTCGTAGCGGGAACCCGGCAACAAGTCATTGAGGACCTTCAGGCGGCGATCAAAGGGGCTGGATTGACTCCGGAATGTGTTGTCCCCGGTCTGATCGGTCCTGTGA
>JBJKSV010000784.1:0-4694 GCA_046703605.1 Limisphaerales bacterium | reverse complement strand
GCCCAGGGCCGCTGGCGGCCCCTACGACGGCTTCCTCCTGAGCACGGCCAACAGTTTTGGACGCCATCTGCACGGGCTGCTGCAGGATGTTGAGGAGGGGCGTGCAGCGCAAGCCCGCGCGGTTTCGCAACAGTTGTCGGGCCTGTACCAGCGGATGTTTGAATTGGTTCAGTCGATTCCTGACGGCAACCCGTTCGCTAATGCCGCCAAGGCCATCGACCATTTCTTTGCTCACGGCCCGCGCGCAACCAAGACCCCGCCGCCCAGGCTCCATTGCGGACGCAGTCTGCCTCAATCAATCATTGACGCCACCGGCGTTCTATTGGATCGCTTCCAACTCGTGCCTCAACGCGGTTACCTCGAATGATCCCAAACCTGTTTTGAATTATGCGGCTTAAGGACAAAACCGTTTTGGTGACCGGCGCCAGCAAAGGCATCGGTCGCGCCCTGGCCTTGGGCTTGGCCAAGGAAGGCGCAGACCTCATTCTCAACTACAACTCGGACCAGGCGGGCGCGGAGGAAACCGCCGGAGAAGCCCGCTCCCTGGGCCGCCGCGCGCTGGCAATCAAGGCCGACATCAGCAAGGTTGACCAAATCCAGCGCATGTTTGCGGAAGCCCGCAAGGTCTTCGCGCGGCTCGACGGACTGATCAACAACGCCGGAATTACCGGGTGGACTTCCTTGTTTGAGATAACCGAGGCGAAATGGGACGAGGTCATTGACACAAACCTCAAGGGGACATTCTTCTGTTCCCTCGAAGCCGCGAAATGGATGCGGGAGACGGGCGGAGGGGCTATCGTGAATGTGTCCACGAACTGCGCGGCGCTCGGGGTGAAGAACCTGGTGGCTTACGCCACGAGCAAAGGCGGCATCCACGCCATGACCCGGCAACTCGCCGTCGAACTCGCGCCTCTGAACATCCGGGTCAACACCTTTGCCCCCGGACCGACCCAGGTCGAGCGCAACCTCAGGGACGACCCCGACTACGACCACAGTTGGGGCAGCATGACGCCCATGAACCGCACCGCACGCCCCGAAGAGATGGTCGGCCCGGCGGTCTTCCTGGCCTCTGAAGAGTCCAGCTATATGACCGGCCAAGTCTTCTATGTCGATGGCGGCTGGACGGTGCAAGGCAGAATCCCCCTGCAAAACATGGACCAAGCCCTCCAACGGAACCAATAAGAACGGATTCGACGACTGAATTACCCCAATCCAATGAAACCTCTTCGTTACGGCATCGTCGGTGTCGGCTTTGTGGGCCCGCATCACATCGAGGCGGTGCGCCGCCTCGGCTTCGTTGAGATCGCAGCAGTGGCGGATGCAAACCTCGACATCGCCCGCCGCAAAGCCGGCCAACTGCACGTGCCAAGGGCCTACGGCAGCTACCAGGAGCTTGTGTCTGACCCATCGATTGACGTTGTAGATGTCGCCACGCCGACCTGGCTGCATCATCCGGTGGCGATGGCCGCCCTTGCCCAAGGCAAACACGTCATCGTGGACAAGCCCATGGCCACGGGTGCAACCCAGGCGCGTGAGATGCGCGACGCCGCCCGTGCCGCCGGCGTAGTCAACGCCGTGACCTTTAACTACCGTTACCATCCGGTTGTCCAACAGGCGCGAGCCATGATCGCTGGCGGCGAACTCGGAGAAATTCGGTTCATCCACGGCCGTTACTTGCAGGAGTGGCTGCTTTACGACACGGATTTTTCCTGGCGCCTGGAACCGGACAAGGCCGGTGAGGCGTGCGTTATCGGCGACGCCGGCGCCCATTGGTTTGATCTGGCCGAGCACCTTACCGGCTTGCGTATCGTTCGTGTTCTGGCCGACCTCAACACCGCTGTCAAAGTGCGCAAACGGCCAGTGGGTAAATCACGCGAGGCCTTCAGCGCGGCTGACGCCGGCGAGACCGAGGACTACCGCGTCGAGGTGGACGACCTCAGCAGCGCGTTGCTTCGTTTTGACAATGGCGCGGTGGGCAATTTCTTCGCGAGCCAGGTTTGCGCCGGTCATAAGAACGACCTGCGCATCGAAATCAACGGTTCCAAGGCATCATTGGAGTGGAAGAAAGAACGTTCGGAAGAGTTGTGGATCGGGCGGCGTGGCGCCGCGAATCAAATGCTGGTAAAAGACCCTGGCCTGATGGACCCTTCGGCACAGGCCTACGCGGCTATGCCCGGGGGCCACAACGAGGGCTGGCCGGACGCTTTCCGGAACTTGATGCGGAACATCTTCCTCTTCATTGCCGAGGGCCGCGATCCAGCCTCCGCTGACGGGATCGCTTTTCCCACCTTCCAAACCGGCTACGAGGTTGCGTGTGTCGTCGATGCCATCCTGCAGAGCCAGCGGGCGGGGGGGACGTGGGCGGATGTGGGCCGCGCGGTGTCACACTGAGGAGCCGTTCAGCTTCGGAGCCGCCGCAAAACCGCTAAACAAACATGAAAAGGTTGACTGCAATCGTGGCGCTGCTAGCGGTTTTCACCCTCGCCATCTGCTTTATCCTGATTGGCGCCATTTCGGACGAAATCAAGGCGCGTCTCGGGATAGACAACTCGCAGGTGGGCAGCCTGGCTTCGGCGCTGTTTTTGACCAGCCTGGTCGTCCAGCTCTTTGTCGGCCCGCTCGTGGACAAGTTCGGCCACAAAGCGATGGCGGTCGCCGGCTTCATCACCACGGCCAGCGCTGTCTTCCTGCTGGCGTTCGCCACCACTTTCGATACCGCGCTGGCCGCGTGCAGCTTGTTGGGCATCGGCGCGATGTGTGCCAATACCGTCGGTAATACGCTTATTCCTATTGTGCTTTTTGAAGGCAAGGAACCGGCTCGGGCCAGCAATTTCGGCAATGGGTTTGTCGGGCTGGCCTTCGTGCTCACGCCGGTCGGTTTGGTTTATCTGATTCAGAATCTCCGGCTTGGTTACTCAGGGGCGTTGTCCTTGCTGGGGAGTGTGGTTTTCCTCTTTGCTATCGTCGCCCTTTTGCCGACCTACCCGTGCGTCTCGACCGGTTACAGGTCTTCGCAGGCAGTGCGTTTGTTAAAGGAAAAACCGGTTCTGCTGGCCTCCCTGGCACTGCTTTGTTACATCGCCCTGGAAATCTCGATGGATACCTGGATCAAACCGCTCATGACGGAGCTTTCGGGGGCCGGAAACCTCGACGCGGCAAAACACGCGACGTGGGTCCTCAGCCTCTTCGGATTGTCCATGGCAGCGGGCCGGTTCATGACCTCGATGGTGAAGGACCTCACCGCTATAGGGACACGGCTTGTCGCCGGGGTCTCGCTAGTAGCTATTGCTGCCGTCGGAATCATGTCTCTGACCCGCAGTTTCGCGCTCGCCTCAGCCGCGGTGATCCTCATCGGTCTGGCGCTGGCTCCGATCTTTCCGACGATCGTAGGCGTAACTTTCTCCCGCTACGAGCCGGGCCTTTATGGCAGTATCTTCGGAATCATGTTCGCCGTGGGGTTGTTGGGTCCCACCGTCGTGCCCAAGATTATTGGCAGCCTGAGCACGGGTGGCGGTATCCAGAGGAGCCTTCCAATCGCGGCGGTAATGGCGGCGGTCCTGTGCGCTCTCGCCTTGCTCATGGGTAAAGCCAAGTCGCGGAGCCAAATCATCTCCACACCCGCTGCTCCAGCGGCGCCATCCCAACCTGCGACTTTGACCGAGTAATGCCCTCGACACATTCTCCTTGCGCGGTCGTTACGGGAGCCGGCTCTGGCATCGGACGTGCCATCGCCCTGAACCTCGCCGCTCACGGTTGGCAGGCCGCCCTCGTGGGTCGAAGACCGGAAGCCCTGGCCGAGACGGCGGCGCTCGCACTTCCTCCGGCCTGCAAGCCAGTGCCGTTCCCTTGCGATATTTCTGATTCCGCGTCCGTGAGGAGCATGGCCGCTTCGGTTTGCGCGTGCTTTGGCCGCGTCGCGGCCCTGATCAACGTGGCCGGCGTGAACGTCCCCAATCGCGGTCTGGCGGTCCTTTCAGAGGCGGACTACCGCCACACCGTCGAGATCAACCTCAACGGGGCATTTTTCTGTGTTCAGGCCTTCTTACCCATGAT
Organism: Limisphaerales bacterium; assembly: GCA_046703605.1. Classification (GTDB taxonomy): domain Bacteria; phylum Verrucomicrobiota; class Verrucomicrobiia; order Limisphaerales; family UBA8199; genus JAJYHY01. The sequence continues at coordinate 641 of JBJKSV010000784.1, read as the reverse complement.
GCGCCAACAGGGCAGCGGAACGATCATTAACATTTCATCCGAAGCCGGTCGCCAGGCCAGCGCCAAATCGGGCGCGGCTTATGTCGTCTCCAAGTTCGGCCTCACGGGCTTGTCGCAGTCCATCAACTCCGAAGACAGCGCTAACGCCATTCGCGCCTGTTGCATATTCCCCGGAGACGTTGCAACTCCGCTGCTGAACCAAAGACCCGTCCCGCCGTCTCCGGAAGCCCGCGCCCGCATGCTCCAGCCCGAAGATGTTGCCGAGTGCGTCTGGCTCGCGCTGAGCCTGCCCTCGCGCGCCGTCATCGAGGAGCTTGTCATCCGCCCCCGCGAGACGGGGCCCACCCAGCCGATTTGAAACCCCATGAAACGTGACGCCGAGAGCATCTACGAAATACAGACCACGGCCCCGGGAGCAGCCGGCGCGCTCCCACTGACAGAAGAGATGCTGCTCACCAGGCCCAGCGGAGACGTTTTTGGCCTGACTCAGGACGCAGGCATGGGCTGGGACCCCGTAGTGTCCGAAAAGTCGCTTTCGGGCGGGTCCACTCTGTGATCTGGCATCTTTCTGCGGATCGGTGGAAGCTGGGGCCAGTGAATGCCTTACAACTGCTGCTCATCGGCCTGGCGGGATGGATCAA
>JBJKSV010000783.1:0-3417 GCA_046703605.1 Limisphaerales bacterium | reverse complement strand
CGTCACCGCCGGCGGCTGCGCCCTCAATGGCGTGTGCAACGCCCGTATCTTGCGCAACAGCCCCTTTCACAAGACCTACATCCAATGCGCCGCCTCCGACGACGGCACGGCCATCGGCGCCGCCCTCTACACATGGAACGTCCTTCTTCACAAACCGCGAGCCGCGAGCATCGAGCATGCCTATTGGGGGCCCGAGTATTCCGAGCACGAGATGGAAGAAGCCCTCACCCACGCCCGGCTTCCCTTCGAGCGCCTCTCCCCGCCCGAACTCCTCTCCCGCGCCGCCGGCCACCTGGCTCAGGGCCGCATTGTCGGTTGCTATCAAGGCAGGAGCGAGTGGGGACCGCGCGCCCTGGGCAACCGCTCCATCCTCGCCCACCCCGGCTGGCCCGGCATGAAAGACCTCATCAACCGGAAGATCAAACGCCGCGAGGCCTTTCGCCCTTTCGCCCCGAGCATCCTCGCCGAGGAAGTCTCCAACTACTTCGAGCAGGCGGTTGAAAGCCCCTTCATGATGCATGTCGTCAAGATCCGGCCTGAAAAGCGCAAAGAACTCGCCGCCGTTTGCCACCAGGACAACACCGGCCGCCTCCACACCGTCAAACGCTCCCAGAACCCGCTTTACTACGACCTGATCAAAGCCTTCCAGGCCCGGACCGGCACGCCCGTCCTGCTCAACACCAGCTTCAACGAAAACGAACCCATCGTCGATCACCCCTCCCAAGCCGTCGCTTGCTTCGTGCGCACCGACATCGACATCCTCGTCCTCGGCCCGTTCATCACCCTCAAGCTAAAAAGCTGAAATCTGAAATCCAAAATCTGAAATGCTGAAATCCGAACAGAAGACGAGAGATGCGAATTGGCAGAATGCAAGCTCCTAAGACCACGAGACAACTGACCATAGCCCAACGCCGGACAGCACGGCCATTGGCGAAGTCCCTGCCGACATACTGTAGGAGACGACGTAAGGAGTCTCTGATCAACGGCTTCCGCGCGACACGAGCGAATCCAGTTCGAGACTCCTCGCCTCGTCTCCTAGGATGGTTTGTGGTGATCCGGTCACTGGTCGTGAGCCGGACAGCGGTTATGGCTCCGGTCGGTTTGACATCCACGCCACCGGGCCATATATTTCACCCATGAACTTCCGGTTTGACATCTGCAAGGCGACAGAGGCCTGCTGCGAGTTCCTGCAGCGGGCCGGCGGGCGGATCAATATCATGAAGCTCGCAAAGTTGACCTACCTCCTGGACCGGCTTTCGCTGGACCGGCGGGGCATTCCAGTCGTTGGGGGAGACTACCTCTCCATGCGCAACGGCCCGGTCATCAGTGAGCTCCTTGATCTGGTCAATTCCGGTCGCCTGCTCGATGCCTCTGACCCCCGCTGGGAGCACTGCGTCAGCGACCGTCGCAATCACGAGATCCAATTGGAGGACGTGCCCCGCCGCAAGCACCTCTCGGACACCGAGGTGGGCCTGCTCGATGAGGTCTGGGCGCGGCATGGCGACAAGGACCAATGGCAGCTTGTGGAATGGTGCCACACTCATTGCGGAGAATGGGCCCCTCTCTCCCGCGGTTGCGCACCCATCGCCGTGGAGCGCATCGGCCAGGCCCTGGGCAAGCCGCCCGAACTGGTGGAGAAACTCGCGCGCGAAGCCGCTGAACTCAATCAGTTGGACGACATCTTTGCTGCCAAGTGATTGCGTTTGGCGCCGCGTTTAAGTCGGCGGAGTATCCCTTCCACCGTTGCGTCGTTCTTTCCGACCCTGCAACTAACGGCGGCCACCTGGTGCTGGTCCGCGTGACCACCGACGACGGCACATGGCCCGATCGCGAATGCCTGCTTGGCCCGGCGGACTGGCAAGAACTGGACCGGACCTCTACCGTGGCCTACTCCACCTGCAAATGGGGGCCGGCGGTGAAGCCATTCGAAGCTGCCGTCCAAAGGGGACTGTTCGTCCAAATTGCCTCGCCGCCATCCGCGGCATTGCGGCGTATGGGATTGCTCCAAGAGGCAGATGAATCCCAATTATGGCTGGAGCTGTTGCGCGACGATTGCGCTATCCAGGATGCACGCATTGCCGTTTTACTGCGCCAAACGGACGAGCTGATGGCTATTTTTACCGCCATGGTCTCCAAGCTCCGGAAGAGCGGGATCTGACTTTCAGTCTGTCAGCATGTCAGCGTTTCAGATCCTCCGCCTTGGATGTTGAATTCTCTCCTGTCTGATTTCAGCATTTCAGCATTTCTCTTTCCTTTCCTTGCCCCCTTCCTCCGTTAAGCGCCTGACCCCTCTCTGGCCCCTCTGTGCCGCCCTCCTCGTCCTCTGGCTGGCGCTAATCCGGCTCCTGGGAGCCCAGTGGTCCGCCTACGAGCAGTACAACTATGGCTGGGCCGTTCCATTCCTTTGCCTCTACTTCGCCTGGAACCGCCTCCGCCCCGCTCCCCACTCCCGTCCATTTGATGTTGGACGTTCAATGTTGGATGTCGGATCTTCGCCTCCTCCCGCTTCCGCCTCCACCCTCCCATCTCCTATCCCCCATCTTCCATCTGCTCGGCGCCTTTCAGCTCTCCGCTTTCAGCTTTCTGCTTTTCTCCTGGCCTGGCTTCCCCTGCGTATCCTTCAGGAGGCTAACCCCATTTGGCGCGCCGCCAGCTATGGCCTTGCCCTTTGCGCCTGCGCCTTAACTCTCCTCCTCATCTTCGCCGCCGGCGGGTCCCGCTCGTTCCGCGCGCTCGCCTTCCCCGTCCTCTTCTTTCTCGTCGCCGTTCCCTGGCCCTCCGGGCTGGAAAATGCCCTGGTCCAGACCTTCACGCGTTGGGATACGGCGCTAACCGTGGAAATCCTGAACAATTTCGGAATTCCCACGCTCCAACACGGCAATGTCATTGAAACCGCCCGAGGTTCAGTTGGCGTGGACGAGGCCTGTAGCGGCATCCGTTCTTTCCAGGCCGCCTTCATGCTCTCCCTTGCCCTAGGCGAGGTGTACCGTCTTAGCGTGCGCCGGCGCCTCGGACTGATCCTTGGCGGCTTTACCCTTGCCTTTAGCTTCAACGTCATCCGCACCGCCGTGCTTGCGTATGTTGCTGCAAGGAAGGGACTCGGCGCGGAGGCCGGTTGGCACGATCCGGCGGGAATCACCATCATTGTCGCCTGCTTCGTCGCCCTCTGGGTCCTCGCCGTCCTCCTTGGAAAGCAGAAAGCAGAAAGCAGAAAGCAGAAAGCAGACCCTCAAAATCACGACTCACCCCAGGTACCCGAAAACAGCGCAACTGGCCGAGCAAGCGGCCAGGGAGCCACGATGGATGTTCGAGGTTCGATGTTGGACGTTGGATGTTCTCCACCTCCTCCTCGTTCTCGCTCGCTCATTTCTGCTTTCTGCTTCCTGCTTTCTGCTTTTCGTTTCCGCCCAATCGCAA
>JBJKSV010000782.1:0-5897 GCA_046703605.1 Limisphaerales bacterium | reverse complement strand
CCCCCCCCCCCCCCCCCCCCCCCCCCCCAAACTCCTGAAAAACAACTGAGTGATGTGGCTTCGGTGGCTATAAGCAGGCCACCCCGCTGGGGTTAAAGAGCCAGCCCAGGCGGGAGGCCCAAGATTCAGCCGGCGTGCCACGCCCACAGCCTCGCGACGGGGACGGGAACGAATTGCGGCCTGCGACTCCAAAACAAACGGCTCTCGCAGCAGCTTCACCGCAGGCTCTCCTTTGGGCGGCGGGGTGAGACGGCTGGCAGAACCCCCGATCGGGACCCGTCCTCAAATCTACTTTTCCCTTATGATTCCAGGCATCACGTATTCGTCATGCAGGGCCGCAACGAGCGGATCGTCATTCTGATTCACGGCAACCAGCCGCTCAAAGCCGGCCTACTCAAGCCGCTGATGAAGATCGCCGACTTAAGTTGGAGGCGGAATTCGTTGGCACTCAGACAATCGAGGCCGCGTCGGCATCGCCGGCAACGCGGATCCATGGAATAGGTCTCCGGAACCCCCAGTGACTGGGGCAAACCATTTAATCGTCGTCCTCTTTTACGCTCACCGCCCAGGCTGGATAGGGGGTCCGCGGACCTTTGGCGGCGCGCCACAAGATATGGTTGAAGAGGTCCTCCGGGCACTGATCGTCGTGGTCCAGCGGCAATTTAGCCGAAAGCAATGCGTCCTTGCGCAGGCGCGCGTTCCTGATGCGCCTGGGGCGGGGATTCATCTCATCAAGGGGGACCTGATTTTTGACGGCGTCGAACGGAGCGAAATCGGGCGTGTTGGTGAAGCAATCGAACATGGGCGTGGCGGTTGCGTCGAGTTGGTTCATGGGTGGCAGGCCGAGAATTAATTCAATCGTGCGCAACAGGCTGGTCTGGTTGTATTGAGTATGGACGACGGCGTGGCGTTGGGTGTAGGGACTGGCCACGTAAGCCGTAGTGCGATAGCCGCTGATATGGTCCCAGCCGTCCTGCGGGTCGTCCTCAACGGCGAAGACGCAGGTGTCCTTCCAGAATGGGGAGTGGCTCACCGCGTCGAGGATTTGGCCCAAGGCCAGGTCGTTATCGGCGACTTGAGCCTCGGGGGTGGGCGCGCCAAATCCAGTGCCGCTGGTGTGGTCGTCTGGGAGCCACACGATGAGCAGGTTTGGCATGCTGCCCGCGGCCTCATACAGCTTGAGCCGCTTGATGAACAGCGCGGCGCGGACCACGTCCGGCACCCGGAGGTCGAAGGCGGGGTAGTTTGAAACGACGTACGGGCGCAGGGCCTCGAGTTCCGTCGTCGCCGAATAGGCGACCGCATTGGAGCCGCTGGTCAAATCGCGATACATTGCCATCCAGCTCGTCACCGGCTTTCCCGAATCCTTCCAGACATGGTGCGGAGTAGTGAACTCGCCGAAATCCGCCACGGTCTTGCCATGCTCCAAGGCGTCATTCCAGATGAATCCCGCCGAGGAATAGGCCAGGGCATCGTAGCCGTGGGCGTCGCCGCCGCCGCCTGGATAGCTTCGCGGCCAGGTGTTATAGGAGCGCTCGATGTAATCATTGGCGATGCCGCTGTCGGTCCATTGATGGCCCTCGGCGCTCATGATGCCCGAGCAGTAGGTGTTGTCCAGGAGCGTGAACTCGCTCACCAGCTTGTGCTGGTTGGGCGTGACACGCCGGCCATAGACGCACAGCGCCGGGTCGCCATGACCCTCCGGCAGGTCGCCCAGCACCTCGTCGTAGGTGCGATTTTCTTTGATGAAATAAATGACATGGTGAAAGACGCTCGGCTCGCCCACGCGCTCCGGGACGGGCACGGGCGCCTGGCCGGAGCGGGGAGGCAGCTTGGCCTGCGCCAGCAAGGGGTAACGCAGGTTCGCGAGGGCCGTTTGGGTGAATTCCTTCAGCGCACCTGGCGAGGGAATCGGCACCATCGACAGAGAGCCGCACCACTGTTTGGAATTGAATCCCCGGCCCTTGCCTTTGCCTCTTGCGGGCCTCTGCATATCGAGCGGCATATCGGTGATATTGGCCACATCGATCCGCGCTCGCCTCGCGTCGTAAGCGATGCCGCCGGGAAACCAACCAACGGGAATCAGGCCCAGCAGCTTGATTCCGCCACGCCGGTAGCGCGAGAGTGGGAACAGGCCCAGCAGCCTCGACTTCGGTCTGAATCGGAACACCGCGACGGCATTCTGCGACCCGTTGCACGCAAAGAGCCTTCGACCGGAGCGGTCGAAGGCCAGCGCATCCGGCTGCGCGCCGAAGGGATCTCCTGGGCGCTGCCGAGCGCTCACGGTCTCGACAAGCTGGTTCAGCCGGGTGTCGATGATGCTGATGGTGTCATCCCCGGCGTTGGCACAGGCAACGTACCTTTCATCCGGAGAGAGGGCCAAGGCACAGGCATGACGGCCGGTGAGAATCTCCAGGCCCGAAGCGGCATCCCGAGGGGCGCCGTCCGGGGTCTTTCCGGCCAGGTTGATGACGGAAACCGATCCCTCGCTGGCGACCGAGCGGTGGTCCACGCGGACCGTGCCGTTGCGGCCAATCGGCCCCACTAAGCTGTCAGGCCCTGGGCGGCGTCCGCCCCAGTTGCTCACATAAGCGGCCTTCCGCGTAACCACAACGGCGAACGGCGCCACGCCCACGTCCCATTGACGCAGAATGCGGCCGGTGCCGGCGTCCAGCTCCAAAAGGCGGTTGGACACATTCAGCGCGACATAAAGGCGCTTGCCGTCAGCCGAAAGGGCGAGCCCGGCGGGGATGTCCATCTTCCGGTCCGGTTTGTTTGCAGGCGGCAATGGAATCGAGAACAGCGCCGACACCTCGTGGTCCTTTCCCACTCCGAAGACCTTGATATCCCCATTGACGTTCGAGAGATAGATGCGTGAGCCGTCAGGGGAAAAAGCGATGCCGGTATAGCTCAGCTTGTCCCTGACATTGGCGTTAAGAATCAGTTTGGAACCAGCCACGGCCCGGAGGTTATTGGTGGCCCCGGGAAAAGGAACCTGCTGCAAAATACGCCCGTTTTCCGGGTCAACGACCAGCAACTGGTGAGTCATCCCCGCAGTCACCAAGATCTGGTCATCCGGGCTCAAGGCAAGAGCGTTGGGGCGGACCCCCATTAAAGCCACATACGTGCCTGCCGGGGTGACGCGCTGATTCTCAGGGGTTTCAAGACCTTCGGCGGTTCGGCCGACATTTTGGGTGGTGGCATAGAAATCGGCCGGCATCTCCTTGCCTTGGGCGATTCGGAGACATAGCGCAAGAGTCAGTTGGAGAAGCAGGAGACATTTCATGGATGTGAGAGAGGCGGGTATGCCATGAAGGCCGGCGATATTCGAACCGCTCCCGCGTGGATGTGCAGTTTTCATGAGCAAAACAACTAGCTGCGACGTGACGCGCCGCAGGAGTCATCAGCGCTGAAAACGGTTCAGGCGGCTTTCCCCCCACGGGAGAGGCGAACTCCATCGCCGCAGAGATTATGAAATTACTGGGTCCTTGAGTCAATGCCCCAAATCGCTCTGGCGGCGGAAGCAATGGGAACGTTTGCGGCGCTTGGCGGATGGGATTGGGCATTGGGTTCCGCCAAATGGCACGCGGCCCAGTGGCCTGGACCCACCTGGCGCCAGGCGGGCACCTCGTTGCGGCAGCGGCTTTGAGCCAGCGGACAGCGCGGGTGGAAGGCGCAGCCGGGCGGCGGGTGGATGGGCGAAGGGACATCCCCCGGCAGCACGATGCGCTGCTGTTTCGAGTTCGGATCGATGGCCGGCACCGCCGAGATCAGCGCCCGGGTGTAGGGATGCATCGGCTCTCGCACGAGGGTCTTGGCTTCCGCCAGTTCGACGATCCGGCCAAGATACATCACCGCGATTCGGTGGCTGATATGCTCGACGACCGCCAGGTCGTGCGCGATGAAGAGATAGGCGATGCCGCGCTGCTGCCGCAAGTCCTGCAAGAGGTTGACCACCTGCGCCTGCACCGACACATCCAGCGCGCTGACCGGTTCGTCGCACACGATAAGCTTGGGTTCAACGGCCAGCGCCCGAGCGATGCCAATGCGCTGGCGCTGGCCTCCGCTGAATTCATGCGGATAGCGCTCCGCATGATCCGCCTCCAGTCCCACGGCTGCGAGCAGTTCCTGAATGCGCCTTTGGCGCTCCCCCCGGTCCGGCGCCAGCTTATGGATGTCCAGCGCCTCACCGATGATGTTGCCCACCCGCATCCGCGGGTTGAGCGAGCTGTAAGGGTCCTGAAAGATGATCTGCAGCTTGCGCCGGCGTGCCCGCAACCTGGCTCCATTTATGCGCGAGAGGTCTTCGCCCTCGAACAGGATTCTCCCGGCGGTGGGTCGGACCAGGCGCATGATTGCACGGCCCAGGGTTGTCTTGCCGCACCCGCTCTCGCCTACCAGGCCCAGGGTCTGGCCCGGTTCAATCGAGAGGTTGACATCATCGACGGCTCGCAGGAGGTCTCGAACGCGGCGGAACGGGCCGCGGCTTACGGGAAAATGGACTTCGAGATTCTGAACCTCAAGCAGGCTCATTTTGCGCAAAAGGACACCGCACAAAGCGGCCTGGCTCTAACTCGGCCAAGGAGGGGACGAGGGTTGCGCACTCCGCCCTGGCCAGGGAACACCGTGGGCGGAAGCGGCAGCCGATCGGATAGGCGCCCAATCGCGGCACGTTGCCGGGAATGGTCGAGAGCCGCGGCGCGTTGGCGTTGAGCGTTGGGACCGAATTCATGAGTGCCCGGGTATAGGGGTGCAAAGGCCGGCGAAATAGTTCGCGGGCCGGCGCCACTTCGACAACCTGGCCCGCGTACATGACTGCCACACGATCCGCGATTTCTCCGACGACCCCAAGATTATGGGTGATGAGCAAGATGCTCATCCCAAGCCGCTGTTTAAGCTCGCGCAACAGCTCAAGAATCTGGGCCTGGATGGTGACATCGAGCGCGGTGGTCGGTTCATCGGCCACCAGCAGTCGGGGTTGAGGGGCCAGCGCCATGGCCAGCATCACACGCTGCTGCATCCCGCCCGAGAGTTGGTGCGGGTAATCCCGGGCGCGCGCTTCCGGCGCCGGAATGCCGACCAGCTTGAGGAGCCGCACCACTTCGTCGTCCGTCGCAGTGTCGGGGCGGTGCAGTCTGAGGGCTTCCTTTATCTGTTTGCCCACTCGGACCACGGGATTCAGTGAGACCCCCGGCTCCTGAAAGACGTAGCTGACCATCTGCCCCCGGAGCCGGCGCAATTCGCCGTTGGCCATTTTGAGGACGTCGCTTCCGTTTGCCAGGATCTGCCCTCCCGAATACCGGGCGGGCGGAGCTGGAACCAGCCTGGCAATGGCAAGGGCGGCAGTGCTCTTGCCGCAGCCGCTCTCACCCACGAGGCAGAGGGTCTCGCCCGCCTCAATCGAAAGAGAGAGGTTATCCACCGCGCGGAGGCTGACGCCCGCCGTGACAAATTCGAGCGTCAGGTTCGTAATCTCGAGCAAAGACATCTTGGATCTCTTGACCGCCAAACGCGGAACCAAACCCGTCTTTCAGCTCAAACCCCGCGGGATTAGCAACGGTGAGTACCACTATTCTGCGTTCTGGCCACTAAACCACTCCAACCTCCCGGCGTCAAGCCCGCGCCCGCCAAACGGTGCCACAGAAGCGCATCCCGCCACTCCCCTGGAGCCTCGATGCGCTATCGGCCACTTCGCGCAGCCGGCTGGCAGACTTCACTGGTTAACATATCTGAGGCCAAAACCCAAATGCGCATCTGAGATCCGATCGAAGCATCGAGGTGACAGGATCTTAGATTTATCATGAAGCGAAACCCGCTGGACGCAGCCAGGACGCGAATCGTAAACTCTTCCGACGGATAAAGCTGCCTGATTTCGCCGTTTTACTCTCGCCTGAATG
>JBJKSV010000781.1:0-5183 GCA_046703605.1 Limisphaerales bacterium | reverse complement strand
TGGTGGCAAAGCGATACCGCTTGGCTTTGCACAGCCGGATTCCGTCAATGATGCTCGCGTGGTTCAGCTCGTCAGAAATCACGGCGTCTTCGGCTCCCAGCAGGGTCTCGAACAAGCCTCCGTTGGCGTCAAAGCAGGAGGAATACAGGATGGCGTCCTCGGTGTGCAGGAAATGGCTCAGCCGCGATTCGAGTTGTTTATGGACACTTTGAGTGCCGCAGATAAACCGGACGCTGGCCATCCCATAACCCCATTCGTCAATGGCAGCTTTGGCCGCGGCGGCCACCTCGGGATGCTGCGCCAGCCCCAGGTAATTATTGGCGCAAAGATTCAACACCGGCTTGCCATCCGCCACGCGGATGGTCGTGCCTTGGGGCGTGAGGATCACCCGCTCGTCTTTGTAGGTTCCCGCGGCGCGGATTTGAGCCAGCTCGGCGCGAAGATGAAGTCTGAAGGGATCGTGCATCTTGTTTGATAAACGCTGCTGAACCTATCCCTTGCCGAGCGCAGATTCAATCGGCTTCTTCAAACACGGCGACCGTTTTTCTCTAGTAGGGGCGTCTTGATTGGAGGACCCATGCCGTCTGGCTCGGGTAGGGTGGTCTTCACGGCACGCGCCCCTTTTCTCTCCGAAGGCCATTGCCAGGCTGGCACCATGCGAGCTATTGTGCATTCGCAACCAGAAATGAAGGCCAACAATCGAGCAGCTTGTGAACCAGGGCGCGTGATGTATGAAAACAAGCACGCGTGAGTGGATCGCCAAAGAGGAAGAGGATTTATGAAACACCTAAACGAATGCCGCCGTGCTGCCGCGCTACCCCGGCAACGCTGGCACCAGGGCCGAGGCGCAGCGCGCGCTCAGGACCTGCAAGAACTTTCGCAAAGAGGCCCGCGCGGGTCTTGGGCTGGTTGTAAAGTGAGACCGGCTTCATCGGCGGATGCGAATTCTCTCTTGAAAAGACGGCTATATTCAGGCGAAATGCGGAATGCGAATAGATGTTAAAACGGCTTTATGGATCTAGGCGACATTTTGACCAGAGACCAGATCGTCACCGATTTGCGCGCTACCAATCGGTGGGAGGCCATTGATGAGTTGATTCAAACGCTCGTGGGCACGGGCGTGATTAAACCCGAACACCGGGATGCCATTGCCGCCGTGGTGAAGAAGCGGGAATCTTCAATGAGCACCGGCATCGGTTTCGGAATCGGTATTCCCCACGCTTCCACTGATCTGATTGTTGGCGTCGTGGGCGCCCTCGGACGCTCCAAGCAGGGCGTCAATTTCGACGCCTTGGACAATCAGCCCGTCAGCCTGGTCATGCTCTTCCTGGTCCCCCAGGGCCAATTTCAAAAGCATCTCCACACCCTCGCCAATATCGCCAAGCTTCTCCACAAAGCCGAATTCCGCCAAGCCCTTGAACAGGCCCCGGACGCGGAAGCGATGCTCGATATCATCAAGGACCAGGGCAGGAAATGACACGTGGAGCTCCTGGTTCCATGATGCCTCATCGAATCCTCGAAGATCGGCTTCGCCGCGCCATACAAGCTGTTCTGCCAACGGCAGATACAGAAAACGTCCTCGTCCGCCCCTGCCCCGACACCGCCTTCGGTGACTACCAAACCAATGCCTTGATGGGCTTGGCCAAACCGCACAAGCTGAATCCCCGCAAGCTGGCGGCAGATGTCGCCGCTGAACTCGATGTAGCCGATTTGTGCGAAAAGGTGGAAATCGCCGGCCCCGGTTTCATGAACTTCCGACTGCGCGCCCAGGCGGTTGAAGCGAGCTTGCATTCGGCCGCCCGGCGGGAACACCTCTTCTTCGAGAAGAGTGCGGTGTCCAGAACCGTTGTCGTCGATTTTAGCTCTCCCAATGTCGCCAAGCCGATGCACGTCGGACACGTCCGTTCGTCCGTACTCGGCGGTGCCCTCTCCCGAACGGAGCGCCTCCTGGGCCACAACGTCATCACCGACAACCACCTCGGTGACTGGGGCACCCAGTTCGGCATGCTGCTGGCCGGCTGGAAAACCATCCTCAATCGCGATGCCCTGGCCGCGGACCCTTTGAGCGAGATGGAGCGGATCTATAAATCGATCAGTGCTCGGTGCGACCCCCAAAACCCGGATTTTGACCCGGCCCTGCGCGAGCGGGCCCGCGCTGAGTTGGTCAGTCTTCAGTCGGGGCAAGAAGAGAATCTGGCGATATGGCGGGACATGATCCGGCTTTCTCAAGCGCAGTTCGATACGATTTACGCCAGGCTGGGTGTTCACTTCGATCACACATTGGGTGAGAGCTTCTACAATCCCCGCCTGAAGCAGACCGTCGAGGAGTTGCTCCGCCGCGGCATTGCCACCGAAAGCCGCGGCGCCAAGGCCATCTTCTCCGACCATTCTCTTCCATCTCAGAAAGACCCTTTTCTCGTCCAACGCGAGGGCGAATGGGTGGCAAATCCCCTAATCATTCAGAAAGCCGACGGCGGCTACAATTACGCCACGACGGACCTGGCCACCCTCGAATATCGCACGCAGGTCTGGCATGCGGACGAAATCACCTATGTGACCGACGGACGCCAGCAACTGCACTTCAACCAACTCTTCGCCGCTTTTCACCGCTGGCATCCGGAAAGCCGGACCCGCTTGGCCCACGTCTGGTTCGGCTCAATCCTGGGCGAAGATGGACGCCCTTTCAAGACCCGCTCCGGCGAGACCATTCGCCTGGCTGGTTTGCTGGACGAGGCCGAGGAGCGGGCGCTCCGCGTCGTTTCGGAAAAGAATCCTGACCTTCCCGAGTCCCAACGCCGGGAGATCGCCCGTGTTGTCGGCATCGGCGCGGTCAAATACGCCGATCTCCTCCCTAACCGCCAAAGCGATTACGTCTTCAGTTGGGATAAGCTGCTCAGCCTCAGCGGCAACACGGCTCCCTATCTTCAATACGCTTACGCCCGCATTCGCAGCATCTTCCGCAAAGGCGAGATCGCCGAACCGGGTTCCCGCGCGCCCGAAACGAAGATCTCGCTGGAGGCCCCGGCCGAGATGGCCCTCGCCAAGCACTTGCTCAACTTCGGCCTGGTCCTGGAAGCGGTTGCCACCGAGTACCGTCCGAACTTTCTATGCAGTTACCTTTACGAACTGTCTGGATTGTTTACCTCATTTTATGAACAGTGCCCGGTCCTGAAATCCGAGCCTGCCGTCCGCCAAAGCCGGCTCGTCCTCTGCGATCTTGCCGGCCAGGTCTTGAAACAGGGCCTGAACCTCCTCGGTATTGAGGTGCTCGACAAGATGTAGCCTGGTGGCGGGGCGCAGAAGGCAGAATCATTGCCGGACAGAATCATGTAGAGGAGCCATTGGCACCGTGCCCCTGTCTCTCATGATTCTGTCCCGCAATGATTCTGCCTCTCTTTCCGGATTTCGCCCCGCTTCCTTCTGTGCTAGTTTCCGGGCGGGCAAGTAATTCAAATGGTTATGGAAAACTCAAAGCTACACTTGTGGCAACGCTTTCAGAAGTACTACACCGAATACCCCGGCATCGGGCTTTCACTTGACATTAGCCGCATTCATTTCCCGGATGAGTATCTCTCCTCCATGAAACCGCGCCTCGACCGCGCCTTTGGCGACATGGACAAGCTCGAGCATGGGGCCAGCGCCAATCCTGACGAAAACCGAATGGTTGGCCATTATTGGCTTCGCAACCCATCCCTGGCGCCCTCTCAAGACATCCGCACGGAAATCGAAAAGACGAACGCGGCTATCAAGACCTTTGCGGCTCAGGTCCACGATGGTTCTCTCCGTGGAGCGCGCGGTCCCTTTCAAAACCTTCTGCTCGTTGGCATTGGCGGTTCTGCCTTGGGACCAGAGTTTGTGTCGCGCGCGCTCGGCAGTCCGGCAACCGATAAACTTGCCGTCAGGTTCTTCGATAATACCGACCCGGACGGAATGGATCGTGTGCTGGCTGAAATCGGCTCTCAGCTTGGGCAGACCTTATGCATCGTCATTTCGAAGTCCGGAGGAACGAGGGAGACTCGCAACGGGATGCTCGAAGCCGAGGCGGCCTACAAGGCAGACGGTTTGCAGTTTGCCCGCCACGCTGTCGCCATTACTCGTCAAGACAGTGCCCTCGACAAATGGGCGAGCGACCATCATTGGCTGCGCCGGTTCCCTATGTGGGATTGGGTAGGCGGGAGGACAAGCGAATTGTCAGCCGTGGGGCTGCTCCCGGCCGCACTCCAAGGGATTGACATCGATCAGTTGCTGGCGGGCGCCAGGGCCTGCGACGAGGTCACCCGTTCGAAGGACGTTACATCGAATCCGGCGGCCCAACTCGCTCTGACCTGGTTCTTTACAGGAAATGGTAGAGGCGATAAGAACATGATCATCTTGCCCTATCGGGATCGCCTCGAACTCTTTTCCCGCTATCTCCAGCAGCTCGTCATGGAATCCCTCGGCAAGCGGTTGGACCTCGACGGCAACGTTGTGAATCAGGGTATCACGGTCTTTGGCAATAAAGGATCAACGGACCAGCACGCTTATGTCCAACAACTGCGGGATGGGCGGAATGATTTTTTCGCGACGTTTATTGAAGTCCTGGTCGATAGAGCCGCTGAAGGCATCATGGTTGAGCCGAATATCACCTCCGGAGATTATCTCCACGGCTTCCTTCTTGGGACGCGCACCGCGCTGTATGAAGGTGGACGCGAATCGGTAACGCTTTCGATTAGAGACGTGTCAGCCTTTACCGTTGGTGTCCTCATTGCGCTTTTTGAACGAACGGTGGGTCTCTATGCGAGCCTGATCAACATCAACGCTTATCATCAGCCTGGGGTTGAGGCGGGGAAGAAGGCGGCGGCTATTGTGCTCGATCTCCAGGTCAAAGTGCTCAACGCATTGGCGGAAAGGCCGGGGCAGGCATTGTCAGTACAGGAGATCGTTGACCAGATTGACGCGGGCGACGAGATTGAGACTGTGTTTAAGATTTGCAATTACCTGGCTATGAATCCGGTCCATCGAGTAAAGAAGGTTCTGGGCACTACACCATTTGAAGCCAAGTACCAGCTAATGAATCTGCGATTTTAGATTTGCGATTTGCGATTCCTGTCAGAGGCGTGTTGGTGATGCAGGCCATGAAGACTCCCCGTGTTAGCCGAGCTTGAACTGAGCACCATGCCCGAGATCGGTCCATCGCAAGGCTA
>JBJKSV010000780.1:0-3212 GCA_046703605.1 Limisphaerales bacterium | reverse complement strand
AATCAGATACACCCAATGAAGCGCGCCCGCGGCAGTTTGGGAGAGGGAGGGGGACTGCCCGGCATCGTCGAATGCCAGTTTCGTTTGCGTGTCGGCGGTTGGTGGCTTGCAGCAGGTCCAAGCTCGCAGTCGGTCGCGTTCGGCTGTAATCAACAACGGCGTCCGGCAGAAATTCCACGCCAGCCGGTGAGCTGATGCCAGCAATTCGGGTGAAGGGCGTTTGGTGAATTCACAAACAACTGCCAAAGGGGCTTCGGGATTATCGGTGCCGAGGGACGGTGATAAGACGCCTACTTTAACGACCGCGCCTTGACGAATGAGCGGCAGGCCAATCTTGTTCCTCGCCAGTTCAGCCAGGACCCGATTACCCGCCCCGGAAGGCTTCACAACCTGTCGGCAGTCGGGCCAGCCCAATTGACGAGATGCTTGGTCGAGCAGCATGAACACGCAGAGCCTACGAACAAATAAGGTAGATGGCAACTCTGTCAGCTTGGGTTCCGCAACGCGGCGTTAAAGGCGGCGAGCGTGTCCGGGCTGACGTGGTGTTCAATGCCCTCGGCGTCCATTTCCGCTACGCGTTCGGGAATCCCCAGCGAACGAAGGAAGGAAACGACCGTTTCATGCCGGCTCTTGCACGCCGCGGCCAGCCGGCGTCCGTTGTCGGTCAGGAAAATGGCCCGATAGGGCTTGGCGGTGACGAGGCCGGCCCGTTGCAAGCGGGCAACGGTCCGGTTGACGGTCACGTGAGTGACACCCAAACGCTGGGCCAGTTCCACCACGCGCGCCTCGCCCGTTTCCAGCACGAGATCAGCGATGGCTTCGACGTAATCCTCGGCTATCTCGTTGGCGTGCTCGCGCCGGGTTTGAGACAGGTTCTCCGCCTGGCGTTTCGGACCACCAGCCGACGATTTTCCAGAGAGACTTCTCTTTGCCATTTGCGCTGCGGGCCATCCAACCAGAAGCCGGTTTGACAGTCCAGCCAATTATTGTAGTGTACACTACATTCTGAATATTACCAGACACAATAGAAGTCCTGCTACGCAATGCGTCGCGGCGTGAATTGACCGATGAAACCAACCGAAGAGGATGGGGAACAATCGGGCCAAAACGTGGCGCCACACCCCAGCCAATTCTCGCTTGAGGGATTGCACGGCAGCG
The DNA here is from genome assembly GCA_046703605.1 of Limisphaerales bacterium. GTDB lineage: Bacteria > Verrucomicrobiota > Verrucomicrobiia > Limisphaerales > UBA8199 > JAJYHY01. The sequence goes on along the minus strand of JBJKSV010000780.1, from coordinate 2,054 downwards.
TCGCCGTGCCGCATCGCCGCGCCGGGTTCTGGAAGCAAATGGCCGCCTATTACGGCCCTGGCATTCTGGTCAGCGTGGCCTATATGGACCCCGGCAACTGGGGAACCGACCTGGCAGGGGGCGCCCAATTCAAATATGGCCTGCTCTGGGTGGTCGGCCTGGCCAGCCTAATGGCCATCTTCCTGCAAACCATTGCCGCGCGGGTTGGCGTGGCCACCGGGCGCGACCTGGCCCAGTGCTGCTACGACTGGTATCCCAAATGGACGCGCGTGCCGAACTGGCTGATGGCAGAAGTGGCGATTATCGCCTGCGACCTGGCCGAAGTGCTGGGCAGCGCGGTGGCCTTGAACCTGATGTTCCACATCCCCATCTTCTGGGCCGTTATCATCACCGGCGCCGATGTGCTGTTGCTGCTGGCTCTCCAGCAGTCTGGAATGCGAACCATCGAAGCGGTCGTGGCCGTGCTGGTAGTGACGATAGCGGTCTGTTATTTCATCGAAATCTTAGTTTTGCCGCAGATGCAGCCCAGCTTTCTGGAAATGGGCCGCGCGATGATTGCCCCTGGACTCGCCTGCTCCGGGATGGTGTATGTGGCTATCGGCATCATCGGCGCGACGGTGATGCCGCATGTGCTCTATTTGCATCCGGCCCTGGTCCAAAGCCGCAAATTCCAGAAGGATGACGAATCCATCCGAGGGGCCATCCGCTTTAACACGATTGACGCTGCCGTCAACTTGTCGGTCGCCTTCCTGGTCAACGCCGCCATTCTCGTCCTGGCGGCGCTGGTTTTTTACGGAAAGACCAGCGTTACCGTTGCGGGAGGGCATGTAGTCCACTTCAACGACTCCACCGACTGGGTCCGCACCGCCTACCTGACGCTGGCCCCCTTGCTGGGCACCGTCGCCGCCAGTTGGCTGTTTGCCATTGCGCTGCTGGCCAGCGGCCAAAGCGCCACCATCGTTGGCACGTTGGCGGGCCAGGTGGTGATGGAAGGTTTCATGCGCTGGCGCATTTCACCCGCCTCGCGCCGCTTAATCACCCGTTCCCTGGCGATTGTCCCCACCATCATTTTCATCGGCCTGCGCGGCGCGAGCAACATCAATGACCTGCTGGTCCTCAGCCAGGTGGTCTTGGCCCTGCAACTGCCCTTTGCGATGTTCCCACTGCTGCATTTCGCCAGTTCCCGGGAAAAAATGGGTCAATGGCGGCTCGGGTGGTTTCTGCTCATCGCCGGATGGGGCTCGGCGCTGCTGATTACCGCCTTCGATTTCTACGGCCTGCCCTCGGCGGTGAAAGAGACTTGGCACGTCCTCATCGGCGGGTGATTATTGGGCAGGGCCGACGCATGTATAAAACCATCCTTGTAACCTTGGACGGAACGCCAACTGACCGGGCGATTATCGAGCATATCAAGCCGCTGGCCAAATGGGCCAACAGCCGCGTGGTGCTCCTTCATGTCGCCGACGGCTGGGCCGCTCGAACGTATGGCGCCGACGCCATCAGCCGCGAAATTACTGAAGACACGGCGTATCTGGAAGGAGTCCGCGCCGAACTCCAGTCCGAGGGCATTGACACCAGGGCGGAACTGGCTTACGGCAGCCCGGGCGATGAAATCATCAAATGGGTTGAGAGAAAAGGCTGCGACCTGGTGGCGATGAGCACCCACGGCCATGGCCTTCTCGCCGACTTGTTGTTCGGCAGCGCGGCACGGCACGTCCGGCACACCGTCAGCGTGCCGGTGCTTTTGCTCAAGGCGAAATGAACGCGGGAGATTGCGGCTGGGCGGGCGATTAAGAGTGTCGGCAGGCGCGGGGCCACGCCTCACTTTTTCCGCGGTGAATGACAGGAGGTGGCGGAAAAAGGAGCGGGAGTGACCCCGGGGCCATTGCGGCTGCGAGCTTGATCCCTTAGAGTGGGCCGGTCTTTTTGATGAAACGGAACTGCCCAGGTGATGGTAGGAGCGGGGGCCCCCCCGTCCCCGCCCCCAGCCATTTTGGGTCCCGGCCGCGGGCGTCCGCGCACCAAAACCCAGGGTACCCCAAAATTCTATGAGC
>JBJKSV010000779.1:0-3013 GCA_046703605.1 Limisphaerales bacterium | reverse complement strand
CCGTGTGCGTCTCCATACTGGTCCTGGCGCTGCTGCATCGGGGCGGACTCGCCACCGGACATTTCCTCCTGATCCGGGCCGGAGCGCGCATCGTTCAGCGGCTGCGGTGCGAGGCCTGCGACCATCTGCACCGTCTCTCCCTTGCCTATCATGATCGCACCAAGGTCGGAGATTCGCTCTACCGCGTGGCTTACGATGCCCATGCGGCGCAATCTCTTCTCAACGGCGCATTGGTGCCGGCCGCCAGCGGCGGGTTGGTCCTTTTGGGCGCGCTGGTCATCATGCTGCGCATGGATGTGCTCCTCACTCTGGTGACAATATCGGTCGCGCCGCTGTTCTTCTTCATCATCCGGGGCTTTGGCCGGCGCATCGACGAGCAGACCCGCCGCTACCACGAGTACGAAAGCGCGCTCGTCTCCACCATGCAGGAATCCCTCTCCTCCATCCGGGCCATCCAGGCCTTCACCCTGGAGCCGGAGACCGGCCAGCGGTTCCGCGCGCAGTCCGAGCGGAGTCTCGACGCCAATCAGCGCATGACGCGCACTCAGTTGCTCTATTCCGCCTGCGCTGCCTTGGCGGTGTCGATCGGCACGGCGGCAGTTGTCTGGGTGGCGGCGCACCTGAAGCTCGAAGGCAAATTGCAGATCGGCGACATCCTGGTGTTCCTGGCCTATCTGGGAATGCTCTACCAGCCCATGAACACGTTTAGCCAAAGCGCTGGCGTCGTCCAGTCCTCCGGCGCCCAACTCAAGCGCGTTTTCGATCTCATCGATGCGGTCCCTGACATCAAGGACCGGTCTGGCGCCATCACCCTTCCCTCGGTTACAGGCGCCATCGAGTTCAACCAGGTCTCTTTTCAATACGCCCCTGCCCAGCCGGTGCTCAAAGGAATTGACCTGAAGGTCGCTCCCGGCCAAGTGCTGGCCCTGGTCGGCCGAACCGGAGCTGGGAAGACCACCTTGGCCAGCCTACTGCTCCGGTTCTATGACCCCGGCGAGGGCTCGATTCTGCTCGATGGCCACGATTTGCGCGACCTCAAGCTGGCCTGGCTCAGGCAGCAGGTCAGCATCGTCCTCCAGGATCCCATCCTCTTTTCAGCCTCGATTTCCCAAAACATCGCTTACGGCAAGCCGGGCGCCTCGCTCCAGGAAATCAAAGAAGCCGCGCGGCGCGCCCAGGCGGACTCCTTCATCCGCGCCCTGCCCCAGGGCTACGACACGGTTATCGGCGAGAGGGGCGTTACGCTCTCCGGCGGGCAACGCCAGCGCTTGTCCATCGCCCGCGCCTTTCTCAAGAACGCCCCGATCCTCATCCTCGATGAGCCAACCTCCGCCTTGGACACCCAGACCGAGCAGGCGCTGCTGGCCTGCCTCCGAGACCTCATGCGCGGGCGCACCACCCTCATCATCGCCCATCGGCTCTCCACCGTGCGCGAAGCCGATCTGATCGTCGTGCTCGAAGACGGCCTTATCCAGGAGCAGGGCGCCCATGAGGAACTCCTCCGCCACGACAACCTTTATGCGGCGCTTTACCACGCCCAGTGGGGCGAACGCCCTTTCTCCGAATCTTTAACTAACATCACTTGAATCCGCGGATTCCTCCGCATTCGCTATGAAAGCCCTCCGCTCCATATCGTTGTCTGAACCTCATTCATTTGGCCCGAGCGCGTGCGTTGGGATTTACCGGGTGGCAGGACCCCGCCTACAGCATTGCGGCGCCTCGCTCACCCCGTGCAGGCTGCGCGCCCTCACGCGGCGCTCGTTGGCGCTGTTAGGAAACGCGCCAAGCGGACGTTTCAGGCAGCCGCTGCGGCTTGTTCAAACCACCGTTCTGGCCATCACTGCCCTGGGCGTACTGGCTTGCCTCCAGCCCGCGCGGGCCGGTTCGACGCAGACCGTTTCCCGCGTCGCCGACCTCAATCCCGGACCGGACGGCTCCTATCCCACAAATCTCTACGTCGCCAATGGGCTGCTTTTCATGAGCGCCTACACCCCGGCCACCGGCTGGGAATTGTGGAAATATGACGGCACAAACCTCAGCCTGGTCAAGGATATCAACGATACCGTCACCGACCTCGGCGGCGGAGTGGTTGTGGGCAACAGTTCCTATCCCTCCAACTTCTGCGAGTATGGCCAGAAGCTCTACTTCTCTGCCTACGACCCCCGCCGAGGCGGTGAACTTTGGGTCACAGATGGAACGACTACCAGCCGCGCCGCCGACATCAACCCCGACAACAACGACACTGTCAAATCCAACCCCAACAGCTCGTGGCCGTCTGGTCTGACAGTGATGCAAAACATGCTCTATTTCAGCGCCAACGGCGGCCCCTCGCTCAACTATGAACTGTGGCGCTTCGATGGCTCCCAGGCCACTCTCTTCGCCAATATCCATCCGGATGGCGGCACCGATGACAGCTCCTATCCGCAGGGTTTGACCGTGTTCAACAACCGGCTCTATTTCATGGCTGACGACGGCACTCATGGCTACGAGCTCTGGACGGCGGACCCCACCGCCGCCAAACTGATGGCCGACATCAACCCCGGCGACAGCTCCAGCAGCTCATATCCCAAGCACTTCACCGCTCTAAACAATACGCTCTACTTCCAGGCCTACGACAGCGCCCATGGCTTCGAGTTATGGAAAACCGACGGCACCAACGTCTCCCTCGCCGCCGACATCAATCCCGGCAGCGGGAGTTCCAACCCCGACGAACTCACTCCCTTCCAGGGCGCCCTCTATTTCAAAGCCACCGACGGCCCGGACGGCTACCAACTCTGGAAGTACGATGGAACCAACGCCACTGTTGCCGCCACCATCAATCAGAGCGGCGATTCCAGCCCCAAAAACCTGACCGTGTTCAACAACCGGCTCTATTTCGCCGCGGATGACGGCGTCCACGGCTGGGAATTATGGTCTTTTGACGGTACAAACGCCTCCTTGGGTGACGATCTCAACCCCAACGGCGATTCTTTCCCTGAATAGTTAACCGTGTTCAACGGCATGCTCTACTTCG
>JBJKSV010000778.1:0-4262 GCA_046703605.1 Limisphaerales bacterium | reverse complement strand
GCCTCCCAGCCTCTTCCAATCGCAAATCGCAAATCGCAAATCGCAAATCCCCCCTCCCAGTCATTGGATGTTGGACGTTCGATGTCGGAAGCTGGACGTTCAGCGCCTCCCGCTTCCCCTTTCCGTGTCGTCCGTGTATTCCGTGGTTCTCCTTCAGCCTCTAGCCTTCAGCCTTCAGCCTTGCCTTCGCTTCCAAACGTCCTCTGCCTCCCCTACCAGCCCCTCTCCCAACTCGCCGCCTCCCTCTCCGCGGCAGACCTGCACGTTGTCGAGATGGGCGACCCCTTCATTGGCCTGGTCCATCCCTGCAAGATCTACAACATCCTCCGTGTCCAGGCGCCCGTCCTCTACATCGGCCCTCGCCCCAGCCACATCACCGAGATCCTGGAGAGTCCGGCTTCGGCCCCTCCAACCAGACTCCCCTCAGAACCGACACCGTCGTCCTCTCAGGAACCTTCCGGCGCCCTCATCCATCAATCCACCCATCCACCCATCCAACCATCCAGCACCCCTCCGCCCTACGGGTGCGCCCCTCACGGTGATGTCGAGGCCGTCATCGCCCACATCCAAAGACTCCGCCGTGAATCCCCGCCCCGCAATCCGGCCCCAGGCTCCGTCCTCTTTGGCGCCCAATTCTCCAAGCAAGCCCTCCTCCCAAGACTCATCCTCGAACTCGAAGCCGCCCCAACCCCTTGACCGCAAACACCGCGCTGCGGTCTTCCGCCTCCCATCTCCGCCGGCATTTCAGCATCTCAGCATGTCGGCATTTCAGCGTCTGCTTTTTCGCTCCTTGCTCCCTGCTTTCCACGATTTGGCTCTCGGTACGCCCCCCGTCCTTCTTCCCGGGTCCGGCATTTCTGCTTTCTGCTTTCGGTATTTCAGCTTTTCACTATTTGGCTATGTTCTTCTTCAAGAAACTCGTCTCCCGTTTCCTCTTCCCCCTGCCGTTCTGCTGTGAGTTGCTCATTGCCGGACTGGCTCTTTGGCAATTCACCAAACTCAAGAAGACCGGCCGTGGTCTAATCTTGGCCGGCACGCTCCTTCTCCTGCTCTTCAGCTATCCCTGGCTCCCGAACCGCCTGCTCGGGAGCATTGAAGACCGGGTCACTCCCGTCTCCCTGCCGGTCCATAATCCCGAGGGCCCCGTCTATGTCGCCGTCCTGGGCCAGGGCATCTCGGCAAAGTCGCGACTGCCTGCCAATGAACGCTTCGACGAGGAATTCCTCACGCGCCTGATGGAGGCCGTGCGTCTGCATCGCGCCATGCCCCAATCGCTCCTGGTCATCTCGGCCGCCGGCCAGAGCGTCAGCGCCCAAGAGAAGCGGCATGTTGTTGACGACCTATTGGGCCTCTTCGATGTGGGGAGTCAGGGCGTCATCCTCCAAACCACGGCGCGCGACACCTCCGACGAAATCCGCTTCCTCAAACAAGTGGCCTGCACAAACCGGGTGTATTTGGTCAGCACCGCCTCCCATCTGCCCCGCGCCCTGGTGATTGCCCGCAAAGATGGACTCAATGCCGTGCCGGCCCCCTCCTCCTATTTCATCGACCGGGTGACACACGAGCCCTTCAGCCCGGAGGAACTCTTCCCCGACGCGGATAATCTCTGGAACTCCACCCGCGCCTTCTACGAATACATGGGACTGGCTTGGGAGCACGTGAGACGCTGAGATGCAACGACCGCCATCCCTAACATACCCCCACTACCCTCCATTCAGGCCGGCTCCAAAGCCGGCCTGAACTGTTTGACGCCTTTGCGATGGACAAGAAACGGCCGACGCGGCCTCTCCCGGCACGTGAAGCAACTGACCCGCAAGGACATTATCGATGCGGCGCTGGCCCAAAGGCGGGCGCCGTTGCCCATGAGCAAATTCGCCCCGATTTTCGAGGCGGGATAGCTCCCCGGTTGATTGGCACGCTCCGACACATGTCGCCTCTGCCCGCCTCCTGCTACCCTCTGCCAGTCCTGTTGCGCCGTGTAACCTTTCGGCGCCTGGCGGCTCAATTCAGGGAGAATGTGACATGAATACGTTTACTTGGATCATCCTGGCCGGCTTCATCGTTTTCTTTGTGAGGAAGTGGACTACTCTGCTGCGCCCGGCCGCGGCGCGCCAATGGCTGAGCCAAGGCGCCGTGGTCATTGACGTGCGCACAGAGAGCGAATTCCGCCAGGGACACCTCGCCCGAGCCGTCAATATCCCCCTCGACCGGTTGCGAGTCGACATTGGCCGGCACGCGCCCAATCACGAGCAACCGCTCCTGCTGCACTGCTTGAGCGGAACTCGCAGCGGCATTGCGCGCGGCACGCTCCGCAGAATGGGCTATAGCAAGGTCTTCAACCTTGGTTCCTACCATCGGGCTGCCCGCATCCTCAAAGACTGCGCCAGTTCACCCTCCGGCGCCCAGGTGACGTGACACTCCGTTGAAATACTCTCTGACGGCTGTGGGAACGCGCGCGTCAGCGGGGATTCGCATTCGGCGTGGCGCTTGCGCTGAAAGGCGACGCAGGCAGGGAGGGGACGCTTACTGAACGTCTGCCGTCCGCGAAGAGGCGAGTTTGTCTTGGGCGTCAAACATGAAGCACTGCAGGATGGTGCGCTTCTCAAACTCCATGCGATAATAGTACTTCTTCATGCCCTCTTTCCTGGCACGTCCAACCAGCGTCGCCGAAACAAATTGTCCGCAGGCCCTTAGCTGCGCTTGGATATCCTTAAGAACCGGAGCCGTCTGGCTCCACCCACCCGCGGTGTAGTCGCCGATGTGAGGGGTGCCGTCAATCACATCCTGCAACATCTTCCGAACTCGGGCAGTCACCTTAGGTTCCTGGTCTGGAAGAGCCTGGCAGTCGTCCAGCGCCGGGTGCTGCATATTCTCGAGCAGGGGTCGCGGCGCCTCGGTCAGTTGCTCGTGAATTTGCGGCATGTCGAAGTAATGCGGCGCCTTTTTCAGTTCTGTCGCCAGGTGGAATCTTACCTGGTCATCACGCTCTGGAGCGGGAAACAGGAAAATGTCACCGAACTTCAAATCGAAGATGTTGAAATACCGGGTCGCATACTGTCCCCGCTGCAAACAGGCGCGTAGGATTCTGGTGCCGTCGGCCACGCCGGCTTTGGGCGAGCCCGCAAGCATTTTGTCGAGGGTTCGTGCGCCGTAGCCGAATCCCCGGCACTGGTTTGATTTCTCGACCTGCAGCCTCCCGTCTTTGGCGCCGATAATGACCGAGGCGCCCGTTCGGTCGGCCAGCAATATCTTGGCGTAAGTGAAACTCAGCTCGTCATGCTTCCGATAAAAGGCCACGGCCTCATCGACCGTTGCACATGTCTCGAGCACCCGCTCATTCCGGACGATCGTCGGCAAACCTGGATGCGGCTCCCAAGTCTCCTTGTAGCCCGCCACCCAGTCGAAGGCCAGACCCTCTGTGTTGAGCCCGCCCTGCGCCCATCCATTATCATAGCCGACATACACCGCACCGTAATGTTTCGGTCCGCCCGGCACGAACCAGATTCTCGTGCGAGCGCCTGGTCCGTCTTCGTTATTGCAGAACAGGGTCTGGTTTGTGTCTGTCAGCACGAAAATGGTGCAGGCGCTGGCATGCAGCGCTATGATGCCGCAGAGCGCCACGGCTAGCCGGAAATGTGGCTGCCTTCCGAAAACATCAATGAGTTGTTTCATATTAGGGCTTTCTCTCTCTAACCTGGTTCTGGCTAGATTTGCTTCTACCGCTAACTGCCCGCTTGGCGCAAGTTATTTGATGCCCTGCCCCCTTTTGCGCTCTCGGCGCGCTTTCCCGGCGAGTTCTTCCCCTTTTCACGGAGCCACCGCCGGGATGCGCCCCGAAAGCGCGCACTCCAAAAACCAAGCTTGCCTGCGAGGGTGGGCTTCGGCTTATTCTGCTTTCAGTCAAATCCCATGCGGATGGGGCGCCCACATCAGTTGATGTGCGGAGGTGCTTGGGCACTTCCGGGGCATGAATTTAGTCTCGACAAATTAATCATCATGAAAGTGTTCGTTGCGCTGGTCTCGTCTCTCTCGGCCTTCTTGCTGACCTCGACCGCGAATGCGCAGACAAAGCTCCTGCATTTCCCGGACATCCACGGCCACCGGGTGGTCTTCACCTATGGCGGCGATCTCTGGACCGCCTCGACTTCCGGCGGCGAGGCGGTCCGCCTCACGGCCGCCCCCGGCATGGAACTCTTTGCCAAATTCTCCCCGGACGGCAAGTGGATAGCCTTCACCGGCCAGTACGACGGCGACGAGCAGGT
>JBJKSV010000777.1:0-11476 GCA_046703605.1 Limisphaerales bacterium | reverse complement strand
GGACGAGGGCGTCCGCGCTCCTGTCGTGTGCGTCAGGCGCCTCGACCTGAGCAGTTACTGCGATTGTCGCAGTGGTCGTGGGCAGCGCCGGAGTGGGCAGGACATCAATGGAAAAGCTGTCCTGCTGCTTCTCGCCGTTACTGAATCTGAAGGTGGCGCCAAGCTCGTATCGGCCGGGGGTGAGTGAGGCGGGCAATGGCAGTTCAAGCGGCACCTGGTACTGCTGGCCGGTGGGCAGGGTGAAAGTCGTGCTGCCCGCGAGGGATTGCGGAAGCTGGAACGTCCAATCGCACTCGCAGCTCGTAGTCATCCGCGAGTTGTTGATGACGATGAGTTGCTTGCGGACGGTCTGACCGGGCAGGAAATTGTGGGCTTTGCTGGTGAAGCGGCCCGGCGCGCCGGCGATGTAGCCCAGAAGCGGGCGGTTGTTGCGGAGCAGGGCCTGGGCGGCGGGTGTGGCAATCCAGTCCGACCGTTTGAAGGCGAGGTCCATCCGTTCGTAACGCTCGCCGATGTAATCCGGGCTGAAGCCGGGCCGCTGCAAGTTGTCCCAATCGACAGGACATTCGATGCGGCGCCTGTCCACGCCATCGCGGAGCTTCCAGAAGACCTCGAATTCCCAGGGCGAGATTCCCGACACACCCCAGGTGCGGAACGCTCGCCAGTTATCCTTGATGTACATGGCGAAGACCGGGTCACGCTCATCAAACCGGGATGAGCCAACCGGGTTGGGATAATCCCAGCGATGCCAGAGGTTGCCTGCGCGGAACTGGCGCGCCTCCCAGCGCAGATTCTGTTTCTCCGCCTCGCTAATCCGAAAGGCGCGGTCGCCCAGGAACTGCGAATTCCATTCCGCCAGGCAGAATTCCCAGGGCACCCTGGCACTGCCAAACTCCCGCCGGCCCTTATACCAGCCGCGATACATCGTCCAATCCCAGGTAAAGGGCGCGCCGTATTCGCACATGAAGACCGGCTTGACTCCGACGGTCGCCCAATGTTCGTACCAGTCGGAGAGTTCCTGGATGGGAACGAAGTTGGGATAGAAATTCATGTCGTGCATCGACCCAAGATTGCCCGAGGCGTGATGATAGATGATGCGGCTGGGGTCCAACCGATGCACGATGGCTTGCGCGCGCAAGGCAAGCCGGACGTTGTTCTGGGACCAGCGGTCGCGCGGGGCGTGGATGCCGTCAATCAGGTCCGGGTTCATGTCCTCGTTGTAGCCGGTGGCATTGTGGCTCATCGCGTACATCACGACCGAGGGGTGATTCTGAGCGACGCGCACGCAATCTTCGGCGACGCGCGCGTAGCCGTTGGTGCGGTCGGCGTCGGGGCCGCGCCAATCATAATGGCTGAAATGCGGCTGAGAAAAAGAGACGAGCATGCCCACGTCGTCAGCGGCCCTGAGGATCTGCGTAAAGTCCAGGTGCGAGCCTGGCAGGCAGTCGTAATTGTGTGTATAGACGAAGTTGATGCCGAAGCTCTTGAGCCGTTCAAGGCTCTGGCGGGCCGCGGAGTAGGTTGCGGCAGCGGCGCTGACTCCCGCGTTGTCCAGCGGGACGGCCGAGAGAAAGATGCGGGTGCCGTTGAGGTAGAAGTCCCGGCCCTGTATCCACAACTCGCGGAAACCAAAGCGTGTCGGCCACCAGGTGTCCAGGACCTGCCCGGCGGCAGTCGTGAGCGAGACCTGAAGTTTGAACATGTTTTGGGGCGTGTTGATGTCCCAGAGCTTGTGAGGCATCCAGTTTTCCGTGAATTCAATCCTTCCTTCCTGGAGGTCCTTCTTCCCGAAAGTGGGGCTGGTGAATTCTTTTACCGTCCGCTCACCATCGAGGACGCGGGCGCGGAATGCATACTGTCCGTCATCCGCCAAGCGGTCCAGGCCGCAATTGAAAGTCAGAGTCTGGTGGCGCACGGAGGTATCAATCTTAAGATCTGTAATGCAGGGGCCGGACGGCGCGCCAACCAGGTAAACATCGCCGCACAGCCCGCGCCGCTCGACGCTGCCCTTAACTTCACGGGCTGAGGCGGAGTCGGTGTAGGAAAGCATCACTCCCTTGAGCGGCATGGCAACCACCAGCAGGCTCAGCATACACTTGCCGCCCTTCCGGCATACCCCCGTCAGGTCCACTTCACCGCCGGGAAACCGGGCCTCGCCTGCCCGCCGGCCATCTATATACAAGACGGCATAGGAATTCAGGCAATCGAGCCGAAGCGCGATGGAGCGTCCGGCCCAGTCGGCCGGGATGGAGATTTCCCGTTCATACCAGGCGGCGTTGATGCTGCCCAGGCGCACGTCTTTCCACGCCGGACGAGTGAAGACCCGCTGGGAATCCTTCTCCATATAATCGGTAATTCCCGGCCAGCAGCCCGGCACTTTGAAGTAGCCCCAGTTCGCCTCCGGCGGACGCTCTTGTTGAGGCGTGGCCGGCTGCCACCGCCATAATCCATTGAGGCAGATGCGTTCACGAGTGGACGTCATCTGCTTGTAGGCCCTATTCAAGTCCCACACCGCCTTTACGCCGGGGGGCAAGGCCACGGCTTGCGGCCCGGCATAAGCTTTGATCGAAAACGCGCACAGCAGCGCTGCCATCCCAGCACGACATAGCCTCGCAGGATTCGCATTCATGGCGCCGATAATGGGCCAGGGGCCGAATGAGCGCACGGAGAAAATCGCACCCGGAACCGAAGGCGGCTCACCCCAGACTGGACCACCACGAAGGGCCTGGCCCGGCATCGCTGGCTCCACGCGCGAGAAAAAGGGCGATAGCATTGCCGTTGGCGTGTTTCCAAGAAGGCATTGTCGGCTGGATCGCGACGGCGTCACGCGCAGGGTCGGCGACGCTCGCGTCCTGAGGGATGGATGCTGATCCTCCAACATCTGCCGGCGTGTTCCAGTTCACGAAAGCACCCGCCGCTTGTTCCGTAAGCTCGACGGGCCGCACAAGTCCGGATTCGACGCACACGGCAACAAAATCCCGCGCGGCCAACCGATTCTCGCACAGCATTCTTGCAACTGCGGAATGCGCCCTTCTGGGATAGATCGCCGCCAGCGGTTCGAGGCGTTTGCCTACCCTCGGCACGGCTCCGGATTGAGGGGAGCACTTTGCAAGCAATTGGCGCAGGACGCCTTCATTCATGAAGGGCAGAACCACCGCCAGCACGAGCACTAACTCGTTCCTTGCGACGGCGAGCGCGCGCTCAATCCCGCCCAGTGGCCCGCAGCCTTTCCATCGGTCCAACAATACGGTCTTGCCGAACTCTGTGTAATCGACATTCGGTCGTCCGCAAATGAAGACCTCGTCCGGCCCCAAAGGTTCTACCCGATTAACCTGCAGCGCCAGCAGGGTGCCGCCCCGGAACGGAAGCCAGGCCTTGTCGCGGCCCATCCTTCGCGACAAGCCGCCCGCCAAAATCGCCGCGCTGAATCGCATGCCCTCAATCTACAACCTGCCCCTTTGGGAGTAAATGGGGCATGCTCGGCCATCGGCCGATAGAACCACACGGGCACCCGTTTGGGAAGGCATTATCTTCCACGCACCCCTGCGTGTGGTCCCAATCCTCAAAGTCCGCGCTCAACATCACGGAGCGGCCTATCACGTTGTGGACCAGATGACAGAGGCGAACCTGCTGATCGCTTCACCCACCACCAGTTGACGCCCGCGACGGCTGCGGTGATCATCATCAAAAGGGCTTCCCGCAGTTCCAGACGGCTGAGCAGCAGGACGCAAATCCCCATTCCCGCAATGCTGAACGCGGCGCCGAACGGCAGCCGGAAAGCCGCCGGCTTAGTCTCAAGGCGCCGCAGGCGAAGAAGAGCCGCGCAAATCACAAGATAATACATCACTCCGGCGCCGGCGCTCACCAGCAAAGACCACTTGAAAGTGCCGGTGACCGTTAGAACCCAAGCCAGGGCCGCGAAGATCAGAATCGCCGCGTGGGGCGTATTGAATCGTGGATGCACCTTGCCGAAAAGTGGCGGAAAGTCGCCCTTGTCGGCCAATGAGAAGAGGAGCCGGGGCACATTGAGCAACGACGCCGAGATCCAGCCGTAGGTCGATATCATGGCCGCAATATCCACAAACAACGCGCCCCCGCGTCCCACCAGCAGGTCCGCCGCCGATGCCAGGGGGCGCTCTCCGCCGCCTGTGCCAACCATGGCCACTACCACGAACTGGAGCAGGGCGTAGATCGCGGTGCAGGCGGCCAACCCGGTGATGAGCGCAAAGGGAATTGTGCGCCGGGGATCGGTTACCTCGCCGGCCGGTGTCATGGGGTCCTCAAAACCGCCGAAAACGAAGATCAGCAGCAGGAGGGCGTTACCCCAAGCCGCCCACCCCGGCGCCACGACCTCAGACGCTGGCGCCATCTCCGCATGCCCTGCGAACCGGATGAGACCCAGTCCAATGAGCAGCGCCAGCGGGGCGAGCTTAGCTACCGTAAACACATTGCACCAAATCGTCCCCTTGCGCGTCCCGATGTAGTTGGCAGCGGCCGGCAGGACGATCAGCGCGGCGACGACCAGCGGCCTGGGCCAGCCGTGGCTGCACCAGGGCGCCATGCCGCTCAAATAGATAACGAATAGACTCGCGTTGGCCGCCGCCCCTCCCACAGCCGACAGAAAATAGAACCAGCCTACTTCCAGCCCCGCCAGCCTCCCAAACGCCGAGCGGGAATAGAGATACACGCCGCCCGGCTCCGAAAAGCGGGAACCGACCTCGGCAAAGCACAAGACGATCACCGAAGTCAGAAGGCCCGCCAGGATCATCGCGATTGGACTGGCCCGCCCCACAGCGGCAATCAGCGTGCCCGGCACGCCGAAAATACCGCTTCCGATAATGCAGTTTATCACCAATGCCACCAGGCTCCAGCGGCCAATTGAGCGAATCAGGGGCATGGGGGCTTATTGGCAAGGGGCTGTTCGAATCAGCATATAGATTGATGATGGTTCAAATCGAACCACAGTCTGGCGCTGTTGGCAAGGTCTCCCTACCTGGGATTCGCTCGCTCTGGTCGCCGGGAGCGTTAAAGCTCACCTTGAGGTGCGCTGGTCACGGAGGAATTGGGCGTGGCCGTCGAGAAACAAGCGGTTGCGCCCGCCGCGATGGGGCGTCAGCCCTTTAAGTTGCGGCTCGACGCTCGGAATCGTGGCGGGGAAATAGGGGTCCACAGCGAGTTCGACGTCGGACGGCCCGTCGGGTTCGCCGACAGTGGCATCATGGGCGAGCCGGAGGTCTGAGACGCACTCGGGTATGGACTTGCCCCAAAAATCATCGAGCGGCACTGGAGCATTAGTTCGGTCGAAGCGCCACAGCCAATAGCGTGTGACGGGCGCGTTGGACACCGAGGAAATGGGCTGGGCGGCTTGCACCGCCGAGCCCGCCGGAGAGAGCGCGCCGGCTGGACACGACCAAACCGGCGGAGTCAACCCTTCGGGCTGCAGCACTACGGCTGCCCAGCCCGCTCGAGGATCGGACGGAGGCCATGTGGTCCAGGGCCGGAACCCGCCGGGCAGGAGCGACTTGAGGTCGCGCCGGTCCGGAAAGCGGTCCTGATGGTCGTCAAGGTACAGGGTGAAGCCGAGGCCAATCTGCCAAAGATTGGAGAGGCAGTTGGCGCGGTAGGCGTCCTGTTTGGCGGCGGCCAGGGCGGGCAACAGCAGTGAGGCAAGAACCGCGATGATGGCTATGACCACCAGCAGCTCAATCAGGGTGAACGCTGAAGGGCGTTCGGCGACTTTGGGCGGCGCGCTGAGTGACGGCACAATTGCCATACATAATAGCATGCATTAGCCCGCAGGCGAGCAGGTTTTTTGACTCAACATGGTTCAACAAGAAGTGCTTGCACTGCGCGACGTCAAAGTTGTAAAGTTGGCATCCTCTGCTGGCTATGCTTAGATACAACCTGTGCCGGGCAAACCGGACGAACTGGCGGCCCTGGGCCTTGGGCACGGGGCTGGTTTTCGCGGCGTTTTTCAACGTTCAGGCGGCAACTCTCCTCGTCACCAACAATCACGACAGCGGGGCGGGGTCTTTCCGCCAGGCCTTGCTCGACGCGACTAACGGGGCGGACACAATTCTGTTTCAGATCCCGGGCACCGGAGTCCACACGATCTCCGTGCTGTCGGCCCTCCCGCCGCTGACCCATCCCGTCCTTATCAGCGGGTCCTCGCAGCCGGGCTTCGCGGGCAAGCCGCTCATTGAGATTAACGGCGCCAAGGCAGGCAACAGCACCGGCTTGCGCGTTTTGGCCGGTGGCTGCACCGTCAGGGGGCTGATCCTCAACGGATTCGGCAGCCACGGCATCCAGATCTCCGGAGCCGGTACCAATATCATCCAGGGCAACTTTATCGGAACGGATGCCGCCGGGACCGGCGCCAAACCCAACCAAGGTGAAGGCATTTTCGTGTATGGCTCCTCCGGCAATATCATCGGCGGCGCCAACGCGGCGACGCGCAACGTGGTTTCAGGGAACGGCGACGCCGGGATATACCTTCTAAACGCCAGCGGCAATATCATCCAGGGCAACTACATCGGCGTCAAAACGACCGGCTCCGGTTCGCTTTCCAACACCAACGGGGTGGTCGTCTATAACTCTCCCGATAACGTGATTGGTGGCGCCCGAGGCGCGGGCAACATCATTTCGGGCAATCTCGGCAGCGGCGCCTATCTCTTTGGGGCGGGGAGTGCCGGCAATCGGCTATTGGGAAACCGGATAGGCACCGACGCCAGCGGCGCCTTGATGGTCAGCAACTTGAATGACGGCGTCACGGTGGTGGGCGCGCCGGGGAATTTTATCGGCGGCGCCAACGCCGGTGAGGGAAACGTCATCTCAGGCAATGGCCAGGGGGGAGTGTTTCTGGATGGGGCCGCCGTAACGGACACATCCATCCAGGGCAATTTCATCGGAACGGACCTCACCGGCACAAAGGCCTTGGGCAACGGGTTGGCCGGGATCACGCTCAGCGGCGCCAGCAGCAATCTCATCGGCGGCGGCGTTTCCGCTGCCCGGAACCTCATTTCCGGCAACGCCCAAAACGGCATTCTGGTTTCAACCAATAGCTCCGCGAACCTGGTGGAGGGGAACTATATCGGTGTGGACGCCAGCGGGACCAAGGCCCTGGGCAATGGACTGCATGGGGTCATCATCGACAGCGCATCATTGAACACCGTGGGAGGCCCGACAGCCGCATATCGAAACGTCATCGCCGGTAATGGGGGCCATGGCGTTGAGGTTGCCGCGTCGGCCCCCACAAACTGGATCCAAGGCAACTATATCGGCACGGACGCCAGCGGCTCATTCGCCCTGGCCAATGCCTTTTGCGGGGTGCGGCTCGAATCCCAAGGGAATGTGGTCGGAGGTAATACCGCCGGGAGCGGGAACTTGATTTCGGGGAATGAGCAAGAGGGCGTGTGGATAGTGAACGCGCGGGCCCGCGGCAACGTCGTGCAGGGCAATTTCATCGGCGTTGATGCTACCGGAACCAAGCCTTTGGGCAACGGCATCGCCGGGGTCGGCATCTCAGACGCCTCGGCCAATCTCATTGGGGGCGCGGCTCCGGGCGCTGGCAATCTCATCTCCACCAATGCCGACGCCGCTATCTTCATCCTTGGGGCCGGAAATGGAAGCGACGCCGCGGCAAATCGCATTCAAGGCAACCGCCTGGGAACGGATGTGACCGGCACCCTGCCGCTGGGCAACAATTACGAAGGGGTCTATCTCCAGAATGCGGAAAGCAATTACATTGGCGGTGTCGAACCGGGCGAGGGCAACCTCATCGGCGGCGGCAACACCCGCGGCGTCTTTTTGGTCAACGCGTCCTGGAACACCATTCAGGGAAACTGGATCGGGCTGCAAAGCGACGGCTCCAGCCCTTTGGGAAACCGCTTCCACGGGATCGAATGCGGGGCGGGTTCGGACAACAACCTCATCGGCGGTGAGCAAGACGGAGCGGGCAACCGGCTGGCGTTCGCTGAGACAGTCTATGCCGGCGTCCGTATCCGCACCAACGCCGTTAACAATGCCATCCTGGGCAATTCCATTTTCTCGAATGGCGCTTTGGGGATCGACCTTGGGGACTTCGGCGTGATGCCCATCCAGGCTTGCGGTGTACGCGCCGGCGCGAATGAATCTCAGAATTATCCCGTGCTGAGCCAGGCCTTTAGCGGGAACGATACCGTCGTCTCGGGCAAGTTGAACGGAGCGCCAGGCATCTATCGCGTGCAGTTTTTTGCCAGCCCTATCGGCGATTCATCCGGTTATGGTGAGGGACAGATTTTTCTAGGCGAGACGATGGTGACCATCCAATCCGGATGCGAGGCGGCCTTCGTTGCCTCGCTCACGGGACTGGCGCCCGTCGGTTCGATGCTGACGGCTACGGCCACCGATGGATCGAATGATACTTCCGAATTCTCAGCGGATATAGAGGTTGCCCAGTGGCCAACCCTGAGCGCACTGGCTTCAGCGCCCGGCCAAATACACATTTCCTGGTTCCAAAGTAGCTCGGGCGGCGGCAACCCGTCGCCGGGATCGCCGGTCTTGGTGCTACTTCAGTCCCCCAGCCTCTCTCCGGCGGTCTGGACAGCGGTGACCAACAATATCTCCAGCGGAAATGGGCAATTCAGTGTCACGTTGCCCACCGGTTTGGGGGAGCAATTCTTCAAGCTAGGCTTCGAATAGGGGATCAATGGTTAATGCCCAATACTCAATGAGATTGCAGTTCCCGGCGCTCGCGAGCGCCTGCCTAGCCGCGCTATTCGGTGTCTTGGCGCCGGTCGTATGCTCCGCGCAGCAGGCCACCTTTCAAACGGTGCTCACGAACGGGCCGGCGTCCAACCGTCTTAATGTCGTGCTCCTATCGGAGGGATACACCAGCGATCAGTTGCCGGCGTTTTTGCAAGACGCCACCAACGCTGTTAATGACCTGCTCTCGCACGAACCCTATACTGAATACCGCCGGTACTTGAACGCTTTCGCCATCGCAGTGCCGTCTCCTCAATCCGGTTCGGACCACCCCGCCGATCTCATCTACAAAAACACCTATTTCAACAGCAGCTACGACCCGATTGCCGATACTGTGATCACCATTCCTCCCGATGCCGAAGACACGAACTACGCCGATGGCCAGGGCAAGGTCGATGCCCTGCTCCAGACCTTCATGCCCCAATGCGACTTGCCCATCCTGCTGGTCAACGAGCCGTTTTTCGCCGGCGGCTCGGATGGATTTGATCGCACGGCCATCACCTCGATAGCCCCTCCAATGTCTGACGTGTTGACCCACGAGACCGGCCATGTGCTCGCCAATCTCGGCGATGAATACGATACCCCCCACCCCGGCTTCCCGGACACCGAGGAGCCCAATACGACCCGTGAAACCAACCGGGACCTGGTCAAGTGGAAGGCCTGGATTTCGGATTCTACCCCCGTCCCGACTCCACCGACAGGCCAGTACGCGAACGTGGTGGGCCTGTTCCAAGGCGCCCATTACCACTCCTCAGGCTGGTATCGGCCCCAACTCAACTGCTTGATGCGAAGCTATGGCGTCCCTTTTTGCGCCGTCTGCCGCGAGGCCCTTGTCCTGGCCATCTACGGCAAGGTGCGGCCCATCGACGAGTTTAGCCCGGCCCAGACCAGCTTTTCCGTCGGCGACACCCAGACTGTGGCCTTCAACGTGAACGTTCTCGAACCGCTCACGCACAGCCTCTCCATACAGTGGCTGACGAATGCCGCCCCGGTGCCCGGGGCAACCAACCAGAGTTTCTCGGTCTCCACGTCTTCGCTCAAATCCGGCACGAACCTCGTGAGCGCGGTGGTCCAGGACACCACCGATTTCGTCCGCAGCGACCCCGCAGACCTCCTGGCCCAGAGCCTGACCTGGACTCTGGATTACCAACCGCCATTACAGGTCGATTCACCCCTGTTGCTGGACAACGGGCAGTTCGCTTTTCGGATTTCGGGGCCTATCTCGACGAGGTTTACGGTGCAGACCTCGCAGGATCTGGCCAACTGGGCTTTGCTCCAAGGCATTACCCTGACCGACAGCCCAATGTGGTACACCAACGCCGTCCCGCCGGGTTCCCCCGCTCGATTCTACCGAATCATCCCGCAGCCCGGGCCGTAGCAAGAATTTGCTGGACTTGAGGCTGGCTGAAGCAATCTTAGGAAAATGGTTCTGAATGCTCGTTCCTGCCGCGGCCGCGCTCCGGCCTTGACTATCGGCCTGCGCCGCTGTCGGAGAGGGGGTCTTATCGCGGGGGGCCTCGCGGGGCTCCTCGGTCTCCAAATCAACCTGCTTGGCGCTCCGGCATCCCACCGCGAGCCGCTTCCTTATGTCGTCACGGCGTATCTGCCGGACGCCGCGGCCTTGCTTTCGCCGGCTGACATTCATATTGGAGGCTGGCTGGGCGGACGCATCATGGCCAACGCTACCAATCGCCTGCTGACCATCGACACCAAGCCGCTTCTGGCCGGTTTTCAGCACCGGCCCGGGGACCAGGCCTGGATCGGCGAACACGTCGGCAAATGGCTCCACGCGGCCACCCTGGCATGGGCCTACACGGGCGACCCTCGCCTGAGGGCCAAGCTCGACCGGGTGGTCTCCGAACTGCTCGCCACCCAGGAACCGGATGGCTATCTTGGCACCTATCTGCCGGACAAGCGGTTTGGCCTCTATCCCGGGGCGGATTGGGACGTCTGGGTTCATAAATATGACCTCATTGGCCTGCTCAAATACTATCGCTACACCGGCAGTCAACCGGCGCTGCTCGCCTGCCGGAAAATCGCCGATTTGCTGACGCGAACCTTTGGCCCGGGCGGCAAGAGCATCATTTCCGCGGGCACGCACATGGGGATGGCGGCGACGAGTGTCCTCAAACCCATCGTGCAACTGTATCGCTATACCGGCGACCAACGCTATCTGGCCTTCGCACGCTATATCGTAAAATCCTGGGGCGAGCCCAACGGGCCGCAAATCATCCACTCGTTGCTGGTAAAGAAGGAAGTGGATAAAACGGCCAATGGCAAGGCCTACGAGATGCTCTCCAACCTGGTCGGCCTGTGCGAGCTGGCCCGTGTCACCGGTGAACCTCAGCTCCTGACCCCGGTGATCAACGCCTGGCAGGACATCGTCAGCAAGCGCCTCTACATCACCGGCGGCACCAGCCAGGGCGAGCATTTCCATGGCGATTATTACCTGCCCAACCAGATGAGCGCGCAGGTCTCGGAAACTTGCGTCACCACCACCTGGATAGAGTTGAACCTTGAGCTTCTTCGCCTGACGGGCAACGCCGAATACGGCAACGAATTGGAGAAGAGCCTCTATAACCATCTGACCGCCGCTCAAAATCCGCGTGGCGATGATTGGTGTTACTTCACGTCCCTGGACGGCACCAAACCGTATGACTCGGGCATCACCTGCTGCCATTCGAGCGGGCCGCGGGGCTTGGCGCTCGCCCCGATGCAGGCCTATCTCAAAGGC
>JBJKSV010000776.1:0-2664 GCA_046703605.1 Limisphaerales bacterium | reverse complement strand
GGCCCTAGTCAAGGGCGCGCGTGCAGGGGCTTGTTGGCATGCTTTGTGTGTTTGGGGGGCGCGCTGAGGAGGGCCCACCCTGCCCTCACAGGCTGTTGCCGTTTTGCTTGTGGCATCAAGTATTCGGGCTAGACGTTAACCGGCCTGCGAAAGACGGGAGAGGGCCGGAGCCGTTCCGGCCTGAATTCGGGCTGGGGCACTGGGGCGGGCGTGGCCACGCCTCCGTTGAGACTGACACTCAAGCCGACGAGTCCCGCAAACATCACCATGTCCGAATAGAGCGAGCCGAACACCGTAAAGAAGAAAACGGTCCTTGCCAGGAAATAGGCGAACATGAAGCGGTTGAGATGCGCCAATTCGGGAGCGCCGTATTTGTAGTTGCGGTAGGTAACCCTGAAGCCCATATAGAGGAACCAGAGAAACGCAAATGTGCCGGGAAGCCCTAGTGGAAGAATAACCGAGAGCGGCCCGTTATGATAATCGGTGGACATTTCAGAGCCGGCAGTGCCTGGCATGCTGCGAGCGTCCTGCTGGATAATATCCATCTGCTCGCCGCTAAAGCTGTAGCCTCTGCCAAGCAGCAGGTGTTGTGGAATCTGCGGCAGGAGGTCTCGCCACATTTGGATCCGCCATTCGTTGGAGGTCTCGGCGTCGGCCCTGACCATGGGGTCCACCCGGATGGGCAGGATGGCCAGTGACCGCTGGATGGAGGGTGGCAGATGGGTGGCAAAAGCGGCCAGAAGCGCGCCTCCAAGGATAGTGACCAGGGCAAGGGCTGGGAGCATTTTGGTGTGCATCAGGCCCTCGACCAGGAACAGGATGGCAAAGGTTGCGACCAAGATGACGACCATCGACCGAAATCCGCCGAGCATGCCAAGGAGCGTGAAAAACAAGAGAATCCCCAGCCGCCAGGGACGCGTCAAATCCAACACCCCGCGTACACCATACCGGGCCATCATGGCGCAAAAGACCGCGAGCGCCATGTTAGGCAGGGCCCAGGTGCGGACGATGGCCGTGCTCCAACCGCCCAGGTCCACCCCGCCGACGTACTCAATCGGGAAGACAAGGAAGAGGAAGTTGAAAACGGGGCTGATATAACCAAAGAACAGGCCGATGGCCATCGTCACACCGCCCAGGAAGAAAAGGGTGACATAAAGCGTGGCGCGCTCGGGAGCGATCCGGCGGCTGGAAATGGCGAAATAGCCCAGGACCGCGCCGAGGATCATAAAATAACGCTTTCCTCCCTCCACCTCGCTTCCGAATGAGCGCAGCCCCATGCCCCCCGTCAACTTCGCCGTCATCACGACGACCAGCGCCAAAAAGACCAGAGAAAGGGTGACTCCCGGCACAGATAGGATCTTCTTCTCCCGGTCCAGGGTGTATTGCAGCACGATGACCAGCAGGCTTATGGCGGTCATCGCCATCCACAAGGGCGGGCGCCCAGGCAGGAAGAAAACCACCGCGGACATATTCCAACTGGCCAGCAGCCAGGGATGATGCCATTTGAGGAAGAGCGGGATCATGAGACAAAACGGCACGATCCCTATCAGCGCCAGGGAGCTGTAGGTGAGAGGCTGGGCCAGGTAATAACCGATAAACGCCGCCAGCGGCAGGCACAGCGCATAGACGAACAACGAACGAACGCTTGGAGTTGAGCTAGGCATAATTGACGTTATCTCTTTCTAAATCTTGCACCCTGGCGGCACACCGGCTCGAACCACCGCGAATCATGCCTCTGCACGGGTATCCCGCCGGAATTCTTTTCCAGCGCGGCATGCCGTCGTGTTTTGTGCAGGTCGGTCGCTCTCAGCATCAGGCATGCTCGATTAGAATACAACTCGGCCTTGAGAGCAACATTTTTTAGGGCGACAGAATTTTGGTCGGGGCGGCCGATTCGGAGGATTCGGAGGGAGCTCTCCATCCAGGCTTGCCTTGGACATGCTTGCAGGCCATAGTACGCGAGGTTGCCGGGGCGATGTGTCATTTCGTCGCAAGTCCCTGCAAGAGGGCAGGCTGGGCGCTTGGCGCAGCGGTTAGCGCGTCTCGTTTACACCGAGTAGGTCGGGGGTTCGAATCCCTCAGCGCCCACCAGCTTTGAGCGGACTCTTCCAAATAGGGACGACGCGTTTCATTTGGTCGATGAGCCATTGGCAGGCCTCAAAGGCCTCACCTCGGTGCGGCGCAACGACCTCCACCCAAAGCGAGGGTTCATTTACCCGGACCACACCCAACCGATGCACCAGGCGCACCGACTCCACGGGCCATTGTTTCTCCACTTGGTCGAAAAGAAGATTGAATTGGTGCTCGGCGATCGCCCGGAAGGATTCGTACTCCAGGGCGGCGATCGCCCCGGCTCCCTCGGTTTGCCTCACTACGCCGAGGAAACAGACCACCGCTCCCATATCCCGGGACATCCTGCGGCTGGCCAGGAGACCCGCCTCATCAATGGGGTCGGTGGTTATCAAGAGCTGGCGCAACATCAATTCGCCGATAAGGGTTCAGGCACTTTCGCCGCTAATGCGGCTAAAGTGAGGTTCTCCTGCGGAGAGCAGCCCGCATTGAGCATTCACCATTAAGCATTGATCATTAACCATTGAGAACGCTCGCGCCTCAGCGACAACATGTTTGTCCTTGTCCTTCGACACCAGGCTAGCCGCCTTGGAC
>JBJKSV010000775.1:0-8247 GCA_046703605.1 Limisphaerales bacterium | reverse complement strand
TACCTGAGCAATCCGGACCTGGTGGAACGTTTCGCCAACGGGTGGGAATTGAATCCGCCGCCAGAAATGAAAGTGTGGTCTGGCCATGAAGTTCGTCAGGTGCGTGAAAAAGCCGGCGAGATAGCTGCCGCTCACCGCGCTCGGGAAACTCGTGCTCGCACCGCCTACGCAAATCAGCGCCTTGCGACCAGCGGCGTGGGCGCGCCCGTTCGCCGGGTCCGCCGCATTGGGACTTGTCAGAGCCTCGATTCTCGGCCAAGATTAGGGGGTGAAAGAACTGCTGTTTGACGATCTTATTCGACTGCCTGCCGTTCGGCAATACGAGGCGGCATTTCGGAAGGCAACGGGCGTATCGCTCAAGCTTTCACCGCCGGCTGGAGCAAACCAACGGCTATGCTTCGGCCCCACGGAGAATGCCTTCTGCAGTTTGGTGGCCTCCAGTCCCGCTGGTTGCGAGGCCTGCCTGAACACGGAGCGGCGTCTTCAACGCAACACCGCCAGCAAGCTCACCGTCCAGCAACTCTCCTGTTACGCGGGCCTGACGGTTGTGTCGGTGCCCGTGCTCGTCGATGGCCGGCATGTGGCAACGCTGATGAGCGGCCAAGTCTTCCGGCGCGAGCCGACGGAGCGTGATTTCGGGATGCTGGCCGGAATGGTCGGCGGGGGAATGGGGAGCGATTGGGAGAGAAAGGCGCACAGGGCATACTTCGAAACGCCGGTCGTCAGGGCCGACCAATTCCAGGCGACCGTCCAGTTGCTGAGTATGTTCGCACAGTACCTGGCCGACCACGCCAGTCGCCAGGCTATCGCCAGCTCGAACGAAGAGCCCCGGGCTGTGGCCAGTGCCAAGGAATTTGTGCAGGCCCACGTCGAAGAGACCCTCACCCTCGATGACGTTCTGGAACATGTTCATGTGAGCCGGTTCTATTTTTGCAAGCTGTTCAAGAAGAGCACCGGCCTGACTCTCACCGAATACGTGGCGCGCGTGCGTGTGGAGAGAGCCAAAAAAATGCTGGTCGATCCCGCCATGCGCGTTTCCGAAGTCGTGTTCGCCACCGGCTTCGGGTCGATCTCGCAGTTCAACAGCCTTTTTAAGCGCCTTGTCGGTGTGCCCCCGACCGAGTATCGCGCCTCATTCCGAGCGCCCGAGTCGCGCTGACGAGGCCGCCCCGCCGCTCCCTCCTCCGTCCCCGACCGACGGCCGCCGGGTTTCGACCGCGGTTCATAGGGCATAAGCGTGCCATTTCAGATTTCAAATTTGAGATGTCAGGGCAAGCGGACGCCCGTCTATTTCTCAATCGGGGCCTAACATCGGTTGGCTGAACGGACCGCCATTCGCCGCGGTCTGGCTGGGCCATGGCCTCGGTAGATTGCCGTGTCGCTTGCCTTCGCCCCCGCCCCCGTCAATGCCAATAGCCAAGCAGAAAAAGCCAACCGGCAAGAGGCCGTCAAGGGGACTTCTCTTGTATTATCCGCCCGTGAGATACGCTCGATCTAGCCTGCCAAGCCGCGGTGTCTTTGTCAAAAGGCGTGGACGGCCTGCGGGTGGCCGCGTTCGCGAATAATTCGGCTGCGGCACCGCTGCCGTCGAGTTGGCGGCGCGGGTTTCGGGCGCAATGAACACGACAACCTTATCCCAGGAAGAACTATGAAAGCTCTGAGTTCAATCAAACCGCGGCTTCGGACAGGCGCCGGACTCGCGTTGGTTGGCGCCGCCGCTCTAGCGGCGTCGCTGACCTTTGCAGGCTGCGCCAGTACCAAACCTGAAAAGAAAGTGGCCGAGCTCTCCGGCGCGCAGGTTTACGCCATCAACTGCAACCGTTGCCACCCCGAACGCTACGCCACGGAGTGGACGGCCTCGCAGTGGAAGACGATCGTGATGCACATGCGGGTTCGGGCCAACCTGCCGGCGGCCCAGGCGCGGGCGGTCCTTGAGTATCTGCAGGCAGACGCGGGCCAATAACCCAATGATCGAATCCTCTATGAAATCCACTCACATTCATTCGCTCCTTTTTGGGGCTACGGCGTCCTTGGCGCTGGGCGTTGTCCTGGCGCCTCGCGCCGCGGCGGCGATCACTGACGCCGACTTCGGCTCGTTAAGCAACCTCGTTCAGCAATTGAACGAGAGAGTGCATGCGCTCGAGCAAACGCACGCGCAGGACCAGAAAGTCCACGCACGCGACCAACAACAAATCCGCCAGATGCAACAACAGTTGGGCCAGACTCAGGTCGCGGTGACCAATGCGATGCAACAAGCCCAAGCCGCCGCTCAGGTGCAGCCGACGGTTCCGGTGCCCAGTGGTCCAAGCGCAAGCCACAACTTCACGATGGTCGGCGACGCCGAGGTGCAGTACGGCAAGGTGGATGGCTCGCACGGCTCATTCGGCCTGGCGGACTTCGCGCCCATCTTCCTCTATCGCTCTGGCGATGACATCCTCTTCGAGGCCGGGTTCGATACCACCTTGAGTGACAACCGGCCTGGCAGCACCGACCCGGGCGCCAGCACGAGCTTCGACCTGAGCTTTGCGCAACTGGATTATCTGCTCAACGACTACGTGACGGTTGCCGGCGGCTACATGTTGCTGCCACTGGGCACCTATGCCGAACGCAGCGCCGGCTGGCTGAACAAAATTCCCGACGACCCCCTCCCACGAGACGTCGTGCCCTCAAACGGGGCCGGCGTGCAACTGCGCGGCTCGGTGGCCGTCGGCCAAGCAGGCCAGATGCTGACGTATTCGGTTTACGGAGTGAACGGGCCCAGTTCGGCGGATGGCACGGCCAACGCCGGCAAACTGGATCTCGATAGTATCGTGGGTTTCGATTCAAATGGCAATCGCCTTAATCTACACGGCTCTCCCAGCGGGGGCGGGCGCATTGGCTGGTTCTTCCCCTTGAAGCCGCATTATGATCTGGAGCTGGGTTTGTCCGGCCAGTCTGGCACATGGGATGACGCGGATCAGCACCAGTGGTCGGCCGGCGTGGTGGACGCGGCGCTGCACGTGAGTCCTTACTTCGAGGCCAAGGGGGAGTACATCAACTCGTGGTACGGGACGAGCGACGCCGGCACGGTTCATCCGAACGGCTGGTGGGTGCAGGCGGCTTACAAGCTGGCCGGTCTCCAACTGGACATGCCGGTTGTCAACAATGTCGAATTAGTCGGCCGTTACGACACTGAAAGGGACGGCTTGGGTATGCATGCCGACCGTTACACGCTTGGCTACGTGTATTACTTCACCGACACCCTGTTGTTCGAGGGCGACTATGAGTTCCTGAGCAGCAACAGCGACGATCTCAACCACAACGAGTGCGTATTTCAGCTCTCCTACGGGTTCTGAGCGCTATCTCATATCTTGACCGGGCGCATTGCTAACCGGTCAAGTTCTTCTTCGGCACGGGCCACACTTGCCTTCTTGGTGGGTGTGGCCCGCGCGGTTTCATGGGAGTGGATGCCAATCTCCAAGCAGAGAAAGCCAACCAGCCGGTAGCAGGCAAGAGAAGGGATGGCGTATGATTGCCGGCGAAATGAGAAGCACGCCAGCGATTAAGCCAGGCCCGGCGGAATTGCCCGGGCAGCGGGGCGTGCAGTCGGCGGAATTTGCAACGAAACACATAAGACTCGAAACATGAAGAAACAAATCATCACATGGGGCGTGGCGGCGCTCGTGATAGCCACGGCCGCTGCGGCACACGCGCAGGCGCTCGACGCGGCTACCCTAGCGCGCTTCGATAAGGGCCCCGCATTTATTAATGTGTCCAAATATCCTGTGGCCATCCAAGAACGCTATAGGCTATTCACGCACACATGTTCCAAGTGCCACAAGCTGAGCCGGCCAATCAATTCGGACTTCGCAACGCCGGACGAGTGGTCGCGCTACATCAAGCGCATGATGTATAAGCCTGGGTCGGGCATCGGACGGCACGATGCCAAAGAGATCTATGAGTTCCTGGTGTACGACGCCAGTGTTCGGAAGAAGGCGTTGCTCGATTCGAAATTGGCGAAGATGTCGGCCAAGCAGAAGGCAACTGAAGAAAAGAAAATCGCCCAGGTTCACAAAGAGTTTGACGATCAATGAGGGTGGCATCGGCGGGGCCGGCATGCACTCCGGCCCTGCCGCCTTCCGTAAGCCCTCCGCATCCAGGCGTTATCCAACTTTCAACGAAAGTTCATTTTATGGCCGCCACGTATTCTATTGAAGTGCCAGACCTCAATTACTTCACGCGCCAAGTCCTCTGCCGCGAAGGCTGCCCGGTGCGCACTGATTCGGGCGCTTATGTACAGGCCATTGCCGAAGGGCGCTACGAGGATGCCTATGTCATTGCGCGCACGCCCAATCCCTTTGCGTCGATTTGCGGCCGCGTTTGCGCGGCCCCGTGTGAGGCGAAGTGCCGGCGGGGAGCAATCGACGCTTCCATCTCGATTCGGGCGCTCAAGCGGTTTGTCTGTGAGAAGTTCGGCGTCGAATCGGAGGTGTTCGACCTGGGCCGCGTTTATCCTCAGTTGCACGACCCGCGCCGCGAGCGAATCGGAGGCGGGCGGAAGGTGGCGGTGGTTGGGGCCGGTCCGGCGGGGCTGTCCTGCGCGCACGAACTGGCATTGATGGGTTTTACGCCGACCGTATTCGAGGCGCACCAGGTTGCGGGCGGCATGTTGGTGCTCGGCGTGCCCGAATACCGGTTGCCGCGGGAGATTGTCCGGGCGGAGATTGAAGCCATCGAGTCCCTGGGCGTGGAGATTCGCCTCAATGAGAAGCTCGGCGCCGACTTTTTGCTCGAAGACCTTAAGGAGCAAGGCTTTGAGGCCGTCTTCCTGGGCATCGGCGCCCACAAGAGCCGCGAGTTGAGCATTGAAGGAGTGCAGTTGGACGGGGTGCTGCGCGCGATCGAATTCCTGCTCAATGTTAACCTCGGCTTCCGGGTGACGTTGGGGCGCAAGGTCGTGGTCATCGGCGGTGGCAACGTGGCTTTCGACGTGGCCCGCTCGGTTGTCCGCCAGGCGGAAAAGTTCGCGGGGATGAGCGAGGCCGAACTGCGCGCGGCGTTGCACCAGGCGGCCGCCGCGTTGGAGGATCTGACCTCGAAAGATGCGGAGGCGCCGGATGAAGTGCGTCTGGCGCTGGATGTGGCTCGAGAAGCGATTCGCAAAGGGGTTCCCGAAGTACACATGTATTGCCTGGAAAACCTCGATGAAATCCCCGCCGCGCGAGAGGAAATCGAGGAGGCAGAGCAGGAGGGCATCCGGCTGCACACCCGTTACGGTCCAAGACGGATTCTTGGCCGGGATGGCAAGGCCAGCGGGATCGAGCTGATCAAATGCAGCCGAGTCTTCGATGAGAACCGCCGCTTTAATCCGCAGTTCATTGAGGGAAGCGAGGAAAAGGTTGAGTGTGACACTGTCGTGCTGGCCATCGGCCAGGCGGCGGACCTGTCCTGGGCACGTCCTGAAGACAACTTGAAAGTGACCACTCGGGGCACGCTCCAGACCGATCCGGCTACGATGGCGACTTCGCGGCCCGACGTGTTTGCCGGCGGCGATGTCGCCTTCGGGCCGCGGCTTATCATCACGGCCATTGCCGAAGGCAAGAAAGCCGCCCGTTCGATAGCCAAATTCCTCACCGGACGTGAACCCTCCGAGCGACAGCGGGCGAGGCTGACAATTTATGACTCGCGGCAATACCAAATGAAGCCGGACTACGAAAAGCTGGTGCGGCGTTCTCCGCCCACGTTGCCGCTGGACCGCCGCATCGGCATTGCCGAAGTGGAGAAGAATTACCCCGAACCGGATGCGCAGCGGCAGGCGGCCCGATGCCTGAAATGCCACATCAGTCCCGTGTTCAATGGCGACGAGTGCATCCTGTGCGGCGGCTGCGCCGATATCTGTCCGGAATCCTGCCTGCGGCTGGTGGATGCCGCCCGCTTGCGTGGCGACGAGAAACTCACGGCCGCGTTTCTCGCGCGGTATGGGCGCGTGCCCAAGCCAGGCGAGCAGAGCGCGATTATCAAGGATGAAACCCGTTGCATCCGCTGCGGCCTGTGTGCGGCGCGCTGCCCGACCGGCGCCATCACGATGGAGCGGGTGGAACTGGCGCCTGCATGAGAGAGCGAATGAGCGCGAACACTCTTCTGAAACAATGAAATGAACTCCTCCCTCCCCAGCAATGAAATCCCTCGGCGTGGCTTTTTTCAGCTCACGCTGGGCTGGATAGCGGGGACGCTCGCCACCGCGGCCTCGGCAATGGCGGCTGTGCGTTTCCTGGTGCCCAATGTCCTCTACGAGCCCAGCCAGCGTTTCAAGGCGGGCAAACCAACGGATTACGCGGACGGCTCGGTGACGTTCCTCGAAGACGAACGTGTCTTCATTATCCGCAAGGGCAACGCCTTCCGCTGTCTGTCGGCGGTTTGCACCCATCTGGGTTGCACGGTCAACCGCATCAAGACTGGCTACCATTGCCCCTGTCATGGCAGCCTTTTCAATAACCAAGGCAAAGTGATCGGCGGCCCCGCCCCGCGCCCGTTGCCCTGGTTCCTGGTGACCCTGAGCAAGGACCAGCGGCTGGTTGTGGACAAAAGCCGCGTCGTTAGTGGCGACAAGTATCTCGTTGTATGAAGCCTCCCTTGATCAAACGGCTCTGGCAATCATTTGAACGGACACGCGTTGGCCGCTCCATCTTCCGCGTTGGGCTGCCGGAGAGCCGGCTCGAGCGGTCGCAGGCGATGGTCTCCAGCTTCCTGCTGCACGTGCAGCCGGCGAAGGTCAACCGCCGCTCGCTACGCCCCGGCTATACCCTGGGCTTAGGGCTTATTTCACTGTATCTGTTTCTGATACTGATTGCCACCGGTGTGCTGCTGATGTTTTACTACGTGCCGAGCACCGAACAGGCCTATAACTCGATGAAGGACCTGCAATTCGTCGTGTCCGCCGGCTTGCTCATCCGCAACATGCACCGCTGGGCGGCACACCTGATGGTGGTCTTCGTGCTGTTGCACCTGTGCCGCGTCTTTTATACCGGCGCCTACAAACGCCCGCGCGAGTTCAACTGGCTGCTCGGGGTGGGCCTGTTTCTGCTGACCCTGGGCCTGAGTTTTACCGGCTACCTGTTGCCGTGGGATCAACTCGCCTACTGGGCGATTACGGTTGGCACCAGCATCGCCGGCTATGCGCCTCTCATCGGTCAGAAGCTCCGGTTCCTCCTGCTCGGCGGGCATATAGTCGGACAGGAAGCCCTGATCCGGTTCTACGCCCTGCACGTCATCGTGCTGCCCGCCGTAGCCGGCCTCATGATTGCCGTTCACCTGTGGCGCGTGCGCAAAGACGGCGGCTTGTCACGCCCCGATGAGCCGGGTGACCTCGTCGAGCAAGTCGAGTCCGGTCAGTTGCCGTCGAACAAGACTTACGGCCTGATGGAGCTGGCGCGCGGAACCACGGCGCAGGTTGGGAAGGACCCTGAAGAAGAGGTCTCCGCCTGGCCGCACCTTGTGTTCCGGGAATTGTTGCTGTTTCTGCTGGTCGTGGCGCTGGTGCTGTTCCTGGCGATCTTCTGGAACGCGCCGCTCGAGCAATTCGCCAACCCGGTCCATCCCCCCAATCCAGCCAAGGCGCCGTGGTATTTCCTCGGTTTGCAGGAGCTGGTAAGCTACTCGGCCTTTTGGGGCGGCGTGGTTGTGCCGGGCCTCCTGGTAACGGCGTTGGTGCTGCTGCCGTACCTGGACCGCAAGCGTTCGGGCATCGGCCGATGGTTCGCCCGCGAGCGCGCCGTGGCCAACACTATCTTTACCCTCTGCCTGGTGGCCGCCGTGGTGTTCACGGTCATCGGCTCGTTCTTCCGCGGCCCGAACTGGGGTTGGGTCGAGCCCTGGAAACAACCACCTGCGATAACGGAGGGGCCTTAACAACATGAACGATCCTTCTCTGCGCAAGTTTTATGGCTGGTTCACCGCCCTGGGGCTCCTGGTAAGCCTCTTGGTCGTTGTCGGATACTACAAGGACACTTCGCGGCCCTGGAAGACCTACCAACACCAGTACATCCGCGAGGAAATCCGCCGCGCCTCAACGCCGCAAGAAAAGCTCCTGGCCGAGACCACGCCGGTGGAAATCCACCAGATTCTCCTGCCGGAACTTCACCGCGTGGACCGATGCACCACCTGCCACCTTGCCGTGGACGACCCCAGCTACGCAGGCTATCCGGAGCCGCTGGCCTATCATCCCCTCCACGACGAGCACCCGTTCGAAAAGTTCGGCTGCACCATCTG
>JBJKSV010000774.1:0-6361 GCA_046703605.1 Limisphaerales bacterium | reverse complement strand
GCGCTGGGCGCGCTGGTGACCAGCGTGTTCATTTATGGCGTCAAGCTCACCGCTCCTCCCCGGCAGTTGGGCCACGAAATCTTCTGGGGTCTGGCTGTGCTGGCCTTGTTATATGGCATCATATCAGGCCGGCGCGCGACGGCCGATTGCCTCAGTTCTGAAAAGCGTGATGGAACGCTTGGGTTGCTCTTCCTGACCGACCTCAAAGGCTACGACGTGGTGTTGGGGAAATTGGCGGCAAACTCGTTGAACGGCTTTTATGCGTTGTTGGCCATTTTTCCGGTTCTGGCCTTGTCACTCTTAATGGGCGGGATAGCCAGCGGGGAATTTTGGCGGGTGGTGCTCGTGCTGGCGATCACCTTTCTTTTTTCGCAGGCAGTCGCCATTTTTGCGTCGGTGCTGAGCCGCGACGCCCGGCAGGCGATGGGGGCGAATTTTCTGCTCTTCTTGCTGCTGGCGGGCGCGGCCCCGGTGTGCGCGATAGGAATCGCCTCCTTTACCACGCCCCCGCGAGTCATTTCCGGCCTGTTCCTCCCCTGCCCCGGCTATACGCTCTACCTGGCTGAGGCAAGCCGCTACGCCATCTCGAAGGGGCAGTTCTGGTGGTCTGCGGGAATCATCCATGGATTGACATGGCTGCTGGTAGCCCTCACCAGCCTTCTGGCGCCGCATTGCTGGCGGGACAAGCCGCTCGGCTCAGGGCGCGGGAGTTGGCGTGGGCTGTGGCACCAGTGGCTATACGGCAAAGACGCCAAGCGCCGGGCTTTCCGCAAACGACTCCTCGATGTGAACGCCTTTTACTGGCTGGCCGCCCGGGTTCGACTCAAGCCGTTCGGGGTGTGGCTCCTTATGGCGTTCGTCGGGGGGTGGTGGCTTTTAATGCGTCTGAAGTTTGGATTCAATTGGGATGACGAATCGCTCATGTTCACCACCGCCGTGATGCTCAACACCGTTTTGAAGGCGTGGACCGGGATCGAGGCGGGCCAGACATTGGCCGAAGAACAGAAGATGGGCACGCTGGAATTGCTGCTCTCGACGCCCTTGCGCGTGCGGGACATTCTGTTAGGCGAGTTGCTGGCCTTGCGCCGGCATTTTCTGCTGCCCTTAGCGGGGGTGATTGGCATGGGGATGCTCGTGGGCCTGAGCGCAGGGGGCCTATCGCTCGATTCGAAGCTTTTCATGTGTGCAGCACTGAACGTCATCATGCTTCTAACGGATCTGGTCGCGCTGATAGGCGTCGGCATGGCCGCGGGCCTCACTGCTCGCAGTCCCACCCACGCCAGCGTGAGCACTATCTCCCGTGTGCTCGTTCTGCCCTGGATTGCCTATCTCGCGATTACCATCGCCGTGCTCTCCGCATCACGAGCGCCGAATGAAATCAACTGGCGATTCTATCTGTATTTGTGGGTTGGATTGGGTCTGGCGGCGGACTTGGGCTTTGGCTTGCCGGCCTGGATGCGAATCCAGACTCAGTTTCGCCGCCTGGCGCTCAAACGGTTCACCGGCGGCGCCTGATGCGCGCCGGCCTCGAACTTGACTCGATCGGGGCAAACCTGTACACGAATCGCTGTGAAACCGCTAAAGCACCCCGCGTTTCTTCTTCTCCTTACGTTATGCGGAAGCCTGGTATCAGGTCATGCCCAAGTATCGGCTCTCGACAATCTGGCCACGCTGACCTCTGGACGCACCCGTGCGGAAAACGCGCTCTGGGTCGAAAACCCCCTCACGGCCCAATTCAAGACCTCGAAAAGAGTGGTGGTGGCGAATCTCAAGGGTCCGGGGGTCATCACCATGATGCACTTTGCCTATCCGGAGAGCGCGGTATCGACGGCAAACAAGCGCCTCAACCGCGATTTGCTGCTGCGGATTTATTGGGACGGTGAGACCTCGCCGAGCGTGGATTGTCCGCTGGTAGATTTCTTTTGCGACCCGGACGGCGTGCTGGACCGGGTCGATACGGCCCTGGTGAACGTGCGCCGCGGGTTCAACGAGTATTTCCCGATGCCCTTTCGGCGCTGGGCCAAGGTCGAGCTGGTTTATCAAGGCCCGCTCGAACCGGGCAAGGAGTTGTGGAGCCGGATGCCCTGCTACAGCTACGTGATGTATCGCCGGGTGCATAGAATCGGGCGGAACACCGGCTATTTCCACGCGAGTTGGCGCCAGGAGGCCCTGCTGCTGGGCAAGCGGGATTATGTCGCGCTGAACGCCGCCGGACGCGGCAAATTCGTCGGCTGGAACGTTACCGTCCGGCTCCCGGGCCGAAGCCAATATCCGGTGGATG
Source organism: Limisphaerales bacterium (assembly GCA_046703605.1). Classification (GTDB taxonomy): domain Bacteria; phylum Verrucomicrobiota; class Verrucomicrobiia; order Limisphaerales; family UBA8199; genus JAJYHY01. The sequence goes on along the minus strand of JBJKSV010000774.1, from coordinate 4,080 downwards.
AGAACGAAAAATTCTTCATAGACGGGGAGACAAATGCTTCGGTTGAGTTTCAAGGCCTGGAGGATTCGTTCGGTTTCAGTTGGGGATTCCCCAAAAGCCAAAACGAGTTCCCTTTGACCGGCTATTTCCCTTTTTTGAAAGGGGCCTTTGCCTACCGCTTCTTTGTCCAGGACGCCATCTCGTTTGACAAATCGCTGCGGGTGGCCATCGGGTTCGGCGCCAACGAGGGCGCGCACTGGTTTCGGGACTTCTCGCGGCCCGGCATGACCCTGCAATTCTCCAGCACCGTCTATTGGTATCAGACCGAGCCGCACCGGCCATTCCCGCCGATGCCGTCCGCCGCCGACCGGGCGCTGGCGCCCGACGTGCTCTTTTGGCCGGACAAGGAGCAGTTGCCGGACACAAAGCAACTCGCGCGGCAGGGAATCGAGTTGCTCATGCTCTGCGGTCGGCCTGACAAGGAGTTGTTCTTTGCCCGACCCGGTTACTCGGCCTCCGTCCTTAAAGGCTCCTCGTACACCGGCTGGCCGCCGCCCGTTTATTACACCCGCTTCGACAATCAGGAACTACGGATCGAGTTGCGCGTGCCACCAGGCGCGAAGGGCAAGCTCCGGCTCTTCATCGCCGATCCAGACGACTTTCAGGGCGGACGCCGTGAGAAGCTGATTGTGGCGGGTGATTCGCTTGGAACGTTTGAGCATTTTCAGGAGGGTCGCTGGATTGAGCACTCTCTCAGCTCCGAACAAACCGCGGACGGCAAGGTCCTCATTCGGGCCATCAACGAGAATAAGGCCTCTAATGCTGTGATTTCCAAGGTGGAGTGGGTTGCCGCGGGCCGCTGAACGGGCGAGTGTGTCCTTGTTAGTCTCTCGTTAGCCCGCCCGAGACGATGATCAGGGCTTCTGCGTGACGTGGGGTTCGCGGGAGGACATCGCACAAGCCCGCCCGCTGCCCCACCGAAGGCGCCAGACGACTCGGAAACCTTCCCAGATCACCGCCGCGCTCATCTTGCTACTGCCCTGTCAGGTGAGTCGTCATCGACGACCAGGATGTGCGGGTTAAGGCGCGAGCACCGGAGTTCCCGCAGCAACACCCCGAGGCTAGCGGCCTCGTTGTAGGTAGCTACCACGACAAGCGTTCTTTCAGCGGCGCTCATTGCCATGCGCTTCAAAGCCCGGTGCCGGAGAACACGCGCTTCAGCCCGGGGCGGAAGACGCCATGCAAGTAGCGGGCGGCCTGTCTGGCCCGATCGTTTCGGAGCACCGTTCGGTCGTTCATGTCCCTGATGTCCGTTAAATCCAAGGTCCTCTCAAAATAGGGATCGCCGTCCGCCGATGCGTATTGGAAAAGGGCCTTCAGGCGTCCGTCGGTGATGTAGAAGCGGCGTGGCGTGAGGCCGCCGTTGGCCGCAGCCACCAGAGCGGACCGCTCTTCAAATGCGTGGGTAATGTCGCTGCCGGAGAGGCGCTTGTGCAAAAGCAGGGCCCTGACGCAGTATTCGAGGCCCGCCAGCAGGCGCCGGTGACTGGTGAGGTTGATGGTAGTAGCCGCGCCGGCCCCGTGTGGGGGCCGGATGAGTATGGGGACGCTGGTCTGCATCCGGTCGAGGGCGCTGCCGTGGAACAGGTGGCCGCGCTCGAGGAATTCCTCGCCGTGATCTCCAACAACAACGATGAAGGAGTTGTCCCAGTGGCCCGCGGCCCTGAGCTTTGCGAACATCCTTCCCAAAAGGGAGTCGATAAAGGCGATGGCGTTGCGGTAGCGGTTGCGGAGCAGAGGCATGTCGCTTTTGCCCGGCGGCAACAGCGGCGAGGGAGGAGGGCAAAACGGGACGAAGCGGGGCCGAAAGGTCTTCGGCCAGGAGTAGCACCGGTGGGTGGACTGAAGGAACACAAATCGCAGCACCGGCTGGCCTGAATGCGGCGCGTCTTCCAGCCGAACGAATCTGCCGGCCGTGACTTGGTCCAGGCGCGCGGGGTGATCCCGCTGGGAGTCATACCGGGGGTCGATGAACAGGTCCGCCATGCGATGGTTTGCGCCGAACGCGATCTGATCGTCCTCATAGTAGTCGAGGCAACTGGAAGAGAGCACCTCGACCCTGTAACCGAGCGATCTAAACCTGCGAATGACCGGGCTTCCCCAGAGCGCCCGGTTCTGGCGGAACAGGTGAAACTGGAGCGGCGAGCGCCCGGTGAGAATGGAGAACCAGGAGAGCTGAGTGGCGTTGGCCGCGGGGAGAGACGTCGCGATGGGGATGCTTTCCCGCGCGAGGGCGCTTAGGTTCGGCGCGGTTTCGGGATTTACAAAATCCCGCCTCAGTGTCTCGACGATGAAGAAGTAGATGTTGGGCAGCGCGCCCCCGGAGAGGCCCGGCGGCTTGGCCCGCATTGCGACCCGCGCTGTTCGGGGCGGTCGCAAGGCGGCTCTCACAGTTAACAGCGCCGGACCGCGCTCGCGTGGTGAGGCGAGCAGCGGCATGATGCGAGAGGCCTGACGCAGAGCCGTGCCGCCCACGGCCAGGCGGGATGTGGCCTGCTGTACCGAAACAGCCACGAGGGCGAGCAAGGCAACAGAGACGGCGCCGCCAATCCTGATCGGCGGCAGGAGGCGCCGGGAGGCGCTCGCCGTACGGGGCCGCAACACGACTCCCACTACCGGAGCGGCGACGAGGAGCAGGAGGCACAAACGAAGTGTGGACTCGCGGTCGCCCAGCACAACTGCCACGTCAGCCAGCCCTCGCACGCCGCTTGCGGCAAGGAGATGGATGCCCGACGCGATGTGGACACCAGCCTGGCAGAAGACCACGTAATCCGCAAGATATGCAATGGGCACGCACACGCTCAGGGCGTGGAGAATTGTCTGACACACGTGCCAGCGGCGCAACTCAGCGGCCCCCTCCAGCAGAAGGAATGTCATCACTATAACCAAGACATAGCTGGTCGAGGAAATCAGTATCCAGGTCTCCCCCGGCGAAGAGCCGATGCTGGTCTTGGCGTAGAACAGGGCCAGGACCCACTGTAGTACCGCGACGGTCGGCAGCCAAAAAAGGAGGTCGGCACACATCGGGAGGCCGAGCCAGCCACCGGCGAGACCGTGCCGCGAATGGGTTTCAGAAGCGTTAGGGGCCATAGGCCTGTTGCCGGCTGGCGGACCTTGCTCTCTCATAACGAGACAGCGAGCTAGCTGTTGCTACGGGTGGGTGTTGCACGGGCTATCCTTAAGGGCGGGTGCGATTTTCGTCCTGCGAAACCTCGTAGGCATAGACCCAGTGCTGTCTGGTAATCCATTCGACATGCCCATCGCAGAAGCTCACGTTGTCACCCGCGCTGCCGTGGTTTCCCGTGGGCCTGGGGAAGTTGAGGCCCTGCGATCCGTCTCCGTCGAGCAGCAGCCATATCCGCGACGGGCCCGGCGCCATGCCTCGCAGGCCAAAGGCATTGAACGTGTGCCGGTAGTCGAGGACGCTGGTCTCGGTCTTGCGGACGCCGGCGACCTCAGTGGGGCCCCCGGGTGACGCGATTTGTGTCGTGACATGCCCGTTATGGTTCATGAAACCAAAAACCTCGTAGCTGGAGCCGTAGCCCCGTTTGCCTCCCGCGTAGTCCCTGAGGTCGTCTGGGGCAAGGGCCAGCGTGAAGTCGTCAACGACCAGATCGTTAGGCCGGACCTCGTTCCTGGTTCCCGGGCAGACGAACGTTTTCACGGAGCGAATGTAATGGAAGAGCCAGGTCTGGTTGTCGTTGCTGTCGCTGCTCGTATCCGAGAGAGGTCCGCCAGCGTTATCGGCGGCGTACATGAGGCTGCTGGCGATGAGCTGGTGCAGGTTGTTGAGGCACTGAAGGCGATCCGCTTTCTCTTTGGCTCTCATGCTCGCCGGGAGGAGCAGCGCCGCCAGGATGGCAATAATCGCCACCGTGACCAGCAGTTCGACCAGCGTGAAGGCCCGCCGGGCGGGCGCCGGCATGCGGCGATTGCTCACGTTTGGGCCGCAGGCCTTCATTTGCCAGCGCCGCTGTCAGCGGGATGCATCTCCGCAGAGACGGGGACCTTGGACTGAAGCGCCGCCTTGCCAACGACCGA
>JBJKSV010000773.1:0-2707 GCA_046703605.1 Limisphaerales bacterium | reverse complement strand
TCGTTTGGGGGGCACCATAGCGGCTGTGGGCCTGTTCATAACCGGCTTGTCCCTTTTTGTTGGAGGCATCGGTATCATGAACATCATGTTTGTGTCTGTGGCGGAGCGAACGCGAGAAATCGGCATCCGCAAGGCCATCGGAGCACGGCGCCGGACAATTCTGCTCCAGTTCCTCATCGAGGCGGCCAGCATCTGCCTTATCGGGGGGGGCATTGCCCTTGGGTTGGCCCGGGCCTTGATGCTCATTGTGCATAAGTTCATCCCGGTCAGCATGTCCCTCGCCGTGATTAGCATCGCCATTGGCGTTTCACTTTTGACCGGCCTGCTCTCAGGCTTTTTTCCCGCCTGGCGCGCCGCTCGCATGAACCCCGTCGATGCCCTGAGGAACGAATAGATGAGCACCAAACGCGCCACCATCCTCCTGGCCGAGTTCCGTGAGAGCTTCTACATGGCCATGAACGCCTTGGCCGCTCACAAGCTCCGTTCGGCTCTCACATTGCTGGGGGTGCTGGTGGGGGTCTTCTCGATCATCGTGGTCATGACCGCCGTGCGCGTCTTGCAGAGCGACATCGAGAAACAAATGAGCCAATTGGGATCGACCACTTTTATGGTACAAAAATGGCCCGCCGTCTATTTCGGAGGGCCGGAGGGTTTCGAGAAATACTGGCGCCGGAAAGAAATTACGCTGAGGCAGGGACTTCGACTCGAGGAGAAAGCGACGTTGCCACTGAGCGTCGGGCTGGAAGCAACTGTTTGGGGCGGCGAGGTGCAGACTCGATACAAGAAGACGCCCCCGAACGTGCAATTGTTTGGCGAGACGCCGGGCAGTTTCGCCGCCCGGAACTGGTTTCTGGCCGAGGGCAGGCTCTTGCTGGATATGGACATCGACGGGGCTCGAGACGTGTGCGTGCTGGGGGCCAGCCTGGCCAAGAGCGTCTTCCCCTATGGGTCGGCGGTGGGCGAGCGGCTGAAGGTTAACGGATTCGATTACCAGGTGGTGGGTGTTTTGCAGCCCAAGGGCGGGGCGCTCGGCGGCGACCAGGACAATTTCGTTATCATTCCTTTAACAACCGCGCTGAATCGCTTCGGGCGGTGGCACCGGAGCCTGAGCATTCTGGTCTGCGCTCGGAACCAAGCCAGCTACAACGATACTGTCGAGCAAGTCCGCGGCATCCTGCGCGTGATTCGCAAAGTCCCGCCGGGCAAGGAAGACGATTTTGAGATCTTCTCCAACGACTCGCTCATCCAGCAGTTTGACACATTTACAATGGCGGTGCGCGTTGGGGTGGCGGTGGTCAGTTCTATCGCGCTGCTGGCGGCCGGCGTGGGGATTATGAATATCATGCTCGTCTCGGTGACGGAACGGACACGTGAGATCGGCATCCGGCGGGCGGTGGGCGCCAAGAAACGCAATGTGATGGTGCAGTTCATTATGGAAGCGATTGTGATATGCGAGGTTGGAGGCGCCTTTGGCGTGGTTCTGGGCATTCTGGGAGGCAATGCCACGGCTTACTTTCTCAAACTCTCGCCTGTCATCCCGTTCGATTGGGTTGTCATTGGCTTAGTCATCTGCTCAATTGTGGGCGTCGTGTTCGGCACTTACCCCGCGTTCAAGGCCGCCAATCTCGATCCTATCGACTCGCTCCGGTACGAATGACCGGGCGGCCTCACTCGGGTCAAGCCGCCCGACGCATGCCGTAGGAGCGCGGACGAGGGCGTCCGCGCTCCTATCATCGCCTGGGCAGTTACTGAACAGCTCACTCCCAAACGGGGACGAAGTGGAACCATTGATCGAGCCGCTCTCTGATGACGGGCTCGAAGACGCTCATAATCCGCTGGGTCAGTTGTTGGCGGGCCTCCCGGTGACGGAGTGAGGAGCGATCATAATCGATCGGGGCCAAGACGTGAGCTTCATAGCTCCTTCCCACGCGCGGCAGATAGACCGGCATCAAGGCGCAACCTGAGGCGCGCGCCAACTCCGCCGCCGCCACGGACGCGGCAATGCTTTGTCCAAAGAGCTCGACCCGTGCGGCGGTTGAAGGCGCTGGACGGTCCATCAATAAGGCCACAGTGGCGCCCGCTTCCAGCCGCCGGATGACTTCCACAAACGCGAAAGGGTCCTCCCCAACGACCAAGGTTTGGATGTTCCAGCGCGCCCGGGCGGCCTGCCGCATTCGGGTAAAACCCAGGCCCGGCTCCGGAAGAGTGAGCACCTGCAGCGCGACGCCCCGGCCGGTGAGCCACGGTCCGCCGAATTCCCAATTTCCAAGATGAAGGGTGAGCAGCAGGACCCCGTGTCCACGAGCCTGCGCGGCAGTGAAATGTTCCCAGCCGCTCGAGGCTCCGAGCAAATGCCCGATGGGCAGGCCCGCCTCATAACGCCACAGGTCCGCCAGCTTCTGCCCAAATTGGCCAAAGAGCGCGCCGGCCTTCCGCTCGGCCGCGGCCCGGTCATGGTTGAGGGGAGGCATCAGGTTGCGGATGACCACCTCTCGACGATGCCGCGCCAGCGCGCCATACGCGCAAACCAAGCTCCGGCTTAGTAAGCCGCTGAGGCCTTCCGGCAAGGCTCGAGCCAGTTGAATCCCCAGACGCCAGGGCAGGGAGCGGTAAAGCGAGGATGGGCCGGGAGGCGGTGCGGTCTTCATCCCCGCGCAGCCGGGCTTTGCTCGTCCTCGCCAAGGACGTCTCGCCCGCGGAACAGGCA
>JBJKSV010000772.1:0-5325 GCA_046703605.1 Limisphaerales bacterium | reverse complement strand
GGTGAGAGGCAGGAGCTTTTTACCAGGTTTTTTTCGAGCCGCCACACACGTCCGAATCCATTTGTGCGGAATGTCCAAACCCAGCAGGCCCCGGTTGCAAAGCCTGGCAAGCCCCCGATGGCGTGTCATGATACAAACCAGACTCACCATAAGGAAATGGCATGTCTGGCCGCCTGCGGGCGCTTTTACATGCTCAACGCGTCGCGTTGGTCAGCACGTCAAATTCCGCCGCCGAGGTAAAGGCGTTCCCGTTGACCTCGGATTTTGCGATAATTCGCAGATAGCGTGCCCGCGTTGGATGTTCGAAGCGGACGGTCTGCCGCCGCTTGGTGTTTGGCCATGTCCCGTGCGCCACTGGGTGGCCCCAGGACTTTCCATCGGTGCTGGCATAGATCTCGAACGAGGCGATGCGTCCATTGGCCATGTCTTGGCGGGGCAAATAGGTCATGCCGCGCAGCACGACTGGGGAACCGATGTCGATGACGAGATCGTGCGGCATCGGGGCGGGCGCCGGTTCATAGACGGTGTGCCAGATGGTGTCAGGATCGCCGTCAATCGCCTGCGAAGCCGGGTAGCCAGGAGCGGCGCTGTCGGCGCGCAAAACGCGAGCGCCAAGCCTAGCCAGGGTGCTATCGGTTTGGGGCGGACTGAATACGCGGTCCAGCGTGGCGATCTCCAGTTCCTGGCGGGGGTTAAACGCGGGCGAAGCCAGGTAGGCGTAAAGGCTGCGGGCAAACTGCCGCACCGCCGGGCAGGCGCCGTCATGGTCGTCGAGGTTCAGGGCGCAGACCAGAAGGCGGCCTGGGCCGACGCGGGCCTGGAAAACGCTGCCGAGCTTGTGATTGCGCGAGAAGTTGTCAATCACTTGCACCAGGGGACGGTAAGTGGCGGGCGTGTCATCGAGGATGATGCTATGCGAACCATTGACCAAATACCACCATTGCCAATCGCTGTAGAATTCGGTTGGGAACCGGGCAAAGAGGGGGTCCTTTGGGTCGCAAAGAATGCCCATGGTGTTTGGGCGCTGAGATGGGAACCAAACCGGGCTCCAGAACACCGGCAGGAATCGCCCGGGCAGGGCGCGGCGCAGGTCCTGGGCGGAGGGGAAAAGCAGCACGCGCCGTCCCGCCGCCAGGGCCGCCTTGGCCGCATCACCCCAGCCATGACTGATCACAACTCCATCCGGCGGTTCCGGAGGGGGGCCGGCCGGATAGACCCAGATGTTCCAATCGTTGGAGATTGCGACGCCTTTCAGGCCGACGGTAACCGTCAGCTTGCACGGGGCCTGGGCCGCCGAAAGCGAGGCCGTGATTCCGCCCAAGGGCGTCAACCGGCCAGTGGTAATGTTCAGCTCTGGAAGGTCCCCCGAGGCGATTTTATGCCCATTCCCATCGGTAATCCGCCAGAAGGGCCGCGCATTGGAGAGGTCGTGAGGACCGAAGTTGGCAAACTCGGCCCTTGCGGTGAACGTTTCATCGGCCCGGTAGGTGCGCTTGGGCATCCGCAACAAGGGCGCCGAAGGACCGCAAAAATGCCGGAAAGCGGCGGGAGCAATAAAGCCTTTCGAATCCCAGAACGGGTCCAGCGGGCCGATTAACGCGGTGCCTTGGCCGGGATAATCGTGAAGGTCGAGCAGCGAGAATCCCGCAAAACCCGGCGTGCGTCGCAGAAGCTCAATCTCCTCCTTGTAGAGCAAAACCGCCTGCATCCCGCTGGCTTCGAAAAACCGGTGTGCCAGGTCAAGCATGCCCTTCTTCCGCAAGTCCTCGCGCACGATCTCGAAATTCCGGGGCTCGAACACGCCCGTGTATTTCTTCATCTCCTTAAAGTTTGGAAAGAACGTCCACTGGCCGATTTCGTGGCCGACCGAAGGAACCGTCTCATGCGCGATGGCCCTGGAGACGTCGCGGTCCGTGCCCGGACCATGGACCCCGCGGCCAAATGTGTTTTCCGTCCACTGGCGGTTTGGCGTTGTCTGACCGGCGGAGGGCGAGGAATAGAGATGCCGCGGGTCGGCTTTGATGAGCATATCCACCCAGTGCTCGAGCAACTGTGGCCTGCCTCCATATTCGTTGCCCAGCGTCATCAAGCAGAACGACGGATGATTGCCATAGGTATGCACGATCCGCATCAATTCCTGCGCCGTAAAGCGGTCGCGCGCGGGGTCCGACCCCGCTTGGACATTGGCCTGCGGCGCTTCGACCTGGAGCATGATGCCTTCCTGGTCGGCCGCGGCGAAGGCCGCATCCGGGGGGCACCAGGAATGGAAGCGGATGAAATTCAGGCCGTAGGACTTTTCGATCCGGAAAATGCGGCGCCAGGCCGGCACCTCGCAAGGCGGATAGCCGGTCAATGGAAAGACCTGGCACTCGAGCGTGCCGCGCAGGAAGAGCGGACGGCCATTCATCGTGAACTGCGTGCCGCGCCGGGCCAGTTGGCGGAGGCCAACCTTCAGACGCCGCTCGTCCCGGCCCGCGCTGCCGGCGTCGAGAACTACGGTCATGTCGTAAAGGTTGGGGGAAAACTCGTCCCAGGGCTTCATTTTAGTGAGGAGTGTCAGGGTTGCATCGTCCCCGCCTTGGTTCTTCCATTCGATTCGCTTGGAGGCCTTCCACACTGCCGGACTGTCCTTGTCCTTGACAGCGACGGTCAACGTTCCATGGCCTTGCTGATGGGTGGCATTTCCGATGCGCACCTCGAGGCGCAGTGAATCGCTCGAGAGGACCGGGTACACCTCGACATCATCCAGCCAAACCGGTGGGGTAGCCCGCAGCTCGAGCTTGCCGATAATCCCATTGAGGTTTCCGGGCACCCCGCCGTAGAGCGCCGAGACAAAGCTCCCAAGGTCAATCTTCGGAGTATTGTCCACGCGCAGAGTCAGAGTATGGTGTCCAGGCTGAAGGCCCGATGAAGGCGCCCCGGAGGCCTCATCGGCAACCAGGCCGAGATCGAAACGGTGCGGCGCAATCAGGCTGTCCTCTGTTCCGATCCGGCGTCCGTCCAGCCAAGCATCCGTAACCCAGCGGCAGCGTTCCAGGAACAGCGTAAGTCTCTGCCCTCGCCACGTTTCCGGGATGGTGATTTCACGCTGATACCAGGCGGCGCCTTCGTACACAAACGGCTCGTAAAGGCCGGCCAGTGTTGGCTTCTTGGGGTCTGGGATTCCAAGCTTGGCGTCATCCATTGTGCCCGGCAATTTGATCCTGGCATGGCCTGCCAGCGCCCCGGCGAACCATTTCTCCTTCACTCCAACTTTGTGGTCGTCGCGCTCAAACCGCCACGTCCCCGACAGGTCCACGCTCTGCATGGCCCGGGCTGAACCCGCCGCCGCCAGGGCCACCAGGCTTGTGAGAAGAATCAATCTGCTGAGCGCCAAAGCAGTCGCTGGCCGCTCGACAACAAGCTCGTTCACATCCATTTGCGGACGATACCGGCTCAAGACAGAAATGCCAACCGCTTAATCCGACACCCCCGATGCCGCTCATTCCCGCAAGGACAGCTCCGCGCCCATTAGGGACACTGTTGCCCTTGGTCTCGCCAGAGGGATCTCCAGCCGGCTCGGAGCCGGCCACCACCCGCACAATTACAAAAATGTAATGTGCAGGGCATGAACAAAAGGGACGATTTTCCGTCTGTAAATGAAATGTAACCGCTCAGGTTAGGCCGGCAGAGACGCTCCTGCAGCCGCCTGAGTGGTTAGGGTGAAAGAGATATGAGAATTGACGACGGAATGGATGACGGGACAGCGCTGGCCAAAGGCCAGGTTTGGAAGACTGGAATCGCAGATATCGAGATCATGGGCTTAGGCAACAAGTTCATGCACTACCGAGTCACCAAGCGCGCCGGCATCCAAGGAGTCAGCACCCAGATCAGCGGCATCGATGCGATGAAGGCCTACCTGAAGCGAACCGCCGCTCTCCTGGCAGACCGAGTCGTCTCCGGCAACACATCCGCCAATTGATCTCGCCTGGAGGGAGGATTCTCTGAAGCATCGCGCCATTGAATCCCCGAACTGACGAGTGTAGAACATTCCAAGAACCAACACATCCTGCGCCCAATCAATGCCCCGACCGGCGGGCAACGGTTGAAGGCCGCGCATACGCCCTTGGTCGTTGGATGGTCCAGCGGTTCACGGGTCTTAATACCCCAGTTCCGCCTTCCTTTGCTCAGCCGTCGGCAGAGGGTCCTTCTTCTGTACAATAGCGTCCTGGCCTGCCTCCTTGATGCGCGCCGCCTGGGTGGCATTGAATTCAATATCGGCCTCAAATTCGGAGGGCAGGTCCGTATCGGCATAAATGGCCTGGACGGGGCACTCTTCAACGCAGGCGCGGCAATCGATGCATTCATCGGGATGGATAATAACCTGATCCTCCAGTTCATAGAAGCAGGTCACCGGGCAAACCTCAACACAGTCCGTGAATTTGCAGCCCCTGCATTTGCTGGTAACGATATGTGGCATATATAACTTGGCTAAATCCTAAACACAATGGAACCTGATGCCGAGCAGCGCAACTGAAATTCGCTACGGAGTCAGAGCCGCGAAACACGCGGAATGGATTGTCGCAAAGAGGAGAACGCTCCCATTCTACCCGCACGGCGGTCTGGGGCGCTGGGCGGACTCTTACCAGGCCGGTTTCAGTTCATGAACCTCCAGCGCGTCGATCCAGGCCGCGCCGCCTTTGGCTTCGATGGACAGCGAAGAATTGTCCCCGGGCAGGATAACGCCCATCGGCATATAGAGCCGTCCGTCATTGCCGAAGATGTCAATGGAGACGCGATCCACCAGCAGGCGCAAACGGATATGGCCGGATTCAAGTTTCAGAGGCGCCGCCTTGCCATGACAGGTCAGTTCCTGGTTTTTCACGTCGTACGTGACCGGCTCGCCGCGCACCGCAAAGACCAGTTTCTCGGCCCGGCGGGGAGAGATTTCCACGGAGATGTCGAACAACTCGCCGTGAAGGCGACTGAGGGGATTTTCGCCGGGCGCAAGGCCCTGAGGCTTGAAACGATGATCTGCCGTCCGCAACGAGTTCAACTCCCTCACTGGATTGGCAAAAAGGCGGGGGCCATCGCCTGTGGTTCGCAACGTGAGAGAAACGGGAATGCCCATCATTTGGTTAAAGGGCATTCCGGGCAGGTTAATTTGGCCCCAGGGGATAAGGATGCGGCGGCCATCCCGCCGAGGAATATCATTGAACGTCTGCGAGGCGTAAAAGCAATTGCCAAACTCCAGCGGATACGGCCCGGATTCGGGTGTGAAGGCGCGACCGTCAAACCTGCCGACGAGGTAGTGCCCGTTGCCGCCGTAGAATATCCACCGCGTAT
>JBJKSV010000771.1:0-4759 GCA_046703605.1 Limisphaerales bacterium | reverse complement strand
CCCCAGGGAAACGGGTGCCGGCCGAAGCCGCCCGCCAGGATAATACCCTCCACTCCCAGGCGGCCATGCCCAACGACAGGCCAGACGACTTGCGAGCCGAACGACTCGCCGAGCAACCAGCCCCGCTCAACGCCGTGGCCGAGCAACGCGTCTTCAACCGCCCTGGCATAGTCCTCCAACGACCAGGCCGTTGTGCGCGGATAAGTAACTTCCACAAAACGCACGCGCTGGTGCAGCGCCTTGCGAAAGCCGCTTATCAGCGTCCAGTCTCCGTGCAGGCCCGGCAGATAAACCAGCGTCTGCGGGGAGGCGCTTTCGTGAATACGCAGTTGGAGTTGTTCGGCAGATGGCATACCGAGACGCATTGGCCTGCCTATCTCATAGGCGGGTAGGGTGCGCAGTCCTCTGCGCGCCGGCCCCGGGTAGAATCGGCAGCTTTCCGTGGCATCGCGGCGCGCAGAGGACTGCGCGCCCTACCGCCAGACCGTCGCCCTTTTACTCGGAGCATAAAATATTCGGCTCTAGCTGACCAGTTTCTCCAACTCACGGTGGTTAATCTTGCCCGTCCCCAGGCGCGGTATCTCGTGCAGCACCTTGATCTCCCTGGGAACGGCCAAATTGTTTAAACCCCGCGCCCGAATAGCGGCGCGAACCTCCTCCAGGGTCAGTTTCGGCTCGTTGGTCACGGCCAACAGTCGCTCTCCCTTGGCCTGGTCGGGCCGCGCAACGACGGCCACGGCGAACCTCATGCCGTACTGCGGGAAAGCGTTGGCCAAGGCATCCTCGACCGCGCCCAGGCTGACCATTTCGCCACTGACCTTGGCGAAGCGCTTGAGCCGGCCCAGGATATAGACAAAACCGTCGGCATCCACTCTGGCAATATCGCCTGTATCGTACCAGCCGCCCAGGGCCTTGAATTTCGTATTGGCGTCAGGATTGAGGTAACCGCGCATGATATTGGGGCCGCGCACAAAGAGCCGGCCCGCGGTGGGCGCGGAGGCTTTGCCGTCCTGCGAGGCATCACCGCCGCTGGAAATTCCTTCAACTGGCTCCAGGCGGTATTCGATTCCCGGCAGGAGTTGGCCCGCAGAGGCCTCGCGCGGGTTCATTGGAACATTGGCGGCAACGCAGGGGCTGCACTCGGTGGCGCCGTAGCCCTCCAGCACCCGCACGCCGAACTTTTGCATCCAGGAGTTGACAGTGCCGGCCTGGAGTTTTTCCGCACCCGCGAACAAGTAGCGCAGGCTATGAAAATCATAAGGATGCGCCTTTCTGGCGTAGCCGGCCAGGAAGGTGTTGGTGCCGAAGAAGACCGTGCAATTCAGGTTGTAGAAGGCCGAAGGCACGACGCGGTAATGGAGGGGTGAGAGGTAAAGGAATGTGAACACATTGCGCACCAGGGGCAGCATCAGGCCGACAGTCAGCCCGAAGCTATGGAAGAGCGGCAGCGCATTGAAGAACCGATCCGTCTCCATGAGGTCGATGACCGAAACCATCTGGCGGATGTTGGCCAGAATGTTGCGATGGGTCAGTTCCACACCTTTGGGAAGTCCTTCGGAGCCGCTAGTGAACAGTACCGCCGCGGTGTCCTCAGGCCGGGAACGCGCGCCAGAGAGGCGCGGGTGGAACAGGTGGCGCAAGAGCCCCAGGGTCTTTTGGCTGTCGGTGATCTTTTGGCGCGCCTCTTCGAGAAGGACTAGCTCGATCCCCGCGTCCTTGAGCGGCCCCACATCGAGTTTTGCGCCTTCCAGGAAGGATTTCGAGGTGATGATTCGCTTGAGTTGCGCCAACTCCGCGCATTTCAACATCACCGCCGGCCCGGTTGTGTAATTGAGGATTGCGGGCACTTTTCCCGCCGCCCATAGGCTGAGCGTGACGACCGGCATTGCGTTCACGTTAGGCAGCAAGACCCCGACTCGCTCGCCTGGCTCCGGCCACCGCTTCCGCCATTGGCCGGCAAGCAAATTCGCACCCAATAGCAGCCGGCGATAGCTTAGTTCCTGGAGCGTAAAATCCGAGACGATGCGCTTAGACGGCTGGCGCGCCGCCGCTTCATTAATCGCCTCTGGCAATGTGACCGGCCCAAACTCCATCTCGGTTTCAAACCGCTGCCGGACCATCTGCTGGCGCACCCAGTCCATTATCCGCGAGCGCGCCTGGCTCACGCCAACGTGCTCCGGCTTCGGCGGGACGAGGATCTGGCTGAAATGCGCCGAGATGCGCGGGAGCCAGCGTTTCAGCCCCGGATTGCGGGAGAAAGGCAACCGCTCGGCGCCGCGGATATAGGCGGTAACGACTTTGGCATGGGTCTTGAGAATGTGGAAACCCGTCCCGTCGTAGAGCTTCATGAGCGAGCCGGTCGTGGAAATGCGGCCTTCGGGAAAGAGCACGAGCCTGCCGCCCGACTGGAGATATTCCGCCATCCGCTTGATGGCATAAGGCGAATTCATATCGACCGGGAAGGTCCGGCGGTTGACCATAATACGCCGGTGCAGCCAACTGACCTCGGCCGCAGTGCTGGAGGTGACAAAACGCCAATCCTTCTCCAGGCATACGCCCATCAGCAGCCAATCCCACCAGGAAACATGATTGGGCAGCAACAAGACCGGGCCCGGGGTGCGCAGGACCTCCTCGTTCCAGGCGCGAAACCCGTACAGCAGCCGAACCAGCCAACGGCAAAAAGTAATCATTTGTGGGAAAGACTTGAGATAATAAACCAGCACAACAGCCCCGCAGCCACAACGACTGAGACAGGGCCAAGCCACCGGTCCCAGGGCAGCGTCCCATGGTCGGGCATTTTGAGCACGCCGGTAATCATTGCGCCCTCGCCGGGAAAGGGGGCTTGGGCAAGAACCAAGCCGGTGGGATCAACCCATTGCGAGATGCCGGAGCTGGCCAGCCGAAAGACCGGAAGCCCATATTCCGCCGCCCGGATGGGGGCAACGCGCGCATGGAGGTTGTGTTCGGCGCCGCCCCAATCGGCCGTGTCCATGGTTGGAACGATAAGGGCCTGTGCTCCCAGTCTCACCAGCCGGTCTGTGACTCGAGAGTAGCTCAGGTCATAGCAGATGCAGATCCCAATCCTGCCCCAGGGCGAATCCCAGACGCGCTGTGTTCTTGCGGGCAAACCATCCTTGAAAAACTGGATCGGCACCGATTTGGCCTGACGAAACACGATTTGACCCGTCGGGCCGACCACAAAGGCCGTGTTGTAGAACTTGCCAGCCCCCGCGGGGTCTTTGCCGCCGACCAGGAGGTAGCGCTGGTGTCGGCGGCACCACGCCTGTAGAGATTCGGGAACCGGCCCTGGAAGAGTGTATTCGCTGAGCACCAGAAGGTCAGCCTTGGGGTAGCGGCGGGCGAGATCCTCGAGCTTGGTGAGCAACTCGCCTTCACTGGGTAATTCGAGTTGGACGCCTGCAACCGAAACGGATGAGTTGGAAGGCTGGCCTCGACCCGCCCCGCTTAGAAAGCCCAGGAGGCAGAGACCGGCCACACCGGCAATTGCAGCTCCAATAGCACGCAACTTCGATCTCTCCCAGAGCAAGGCCGAAGCGGCAGCAACCGCCATCAGCAGGAACCCTACCCCATACACGCCGGCGTATTTGAGCGGCACCTCCCACAGCGACCAGGCAAAGGCGAAACCTGGAGTCAGCCACGCGAACCGCAGGTAATAAAGCTCGCTGCGGAAGTATTCAAGGCCAGTCCAAACGAACGGGAGCACCAGCCAGTTCCAAGGTCGAGGCAGCCGGCGAAGGCACAAGCGAGCCAGTGCCACGAACAGGCCGATCCAAAATGCGAACACGAGCCAGAGCGAAACGGCTCCCGCGGAAAAAATGGTCCAGAAGAATGACAGCCGGACGGCCGCGATCAAAAATCCCACAGCAAGACCCGAGTAAAACGCGGGGCGCCACCGCACCGCCTTTGCAAGTTGCAGCAGGGCGAAGAGGTAAACCACCGTCAGGAAACCGGCCCAGGTAAATGCATAAGGCGCATGAAAACAGGCCGCGGCGACGAGTGCCCAGAGCGTGAGCAAGAGGAGACCGGGTGCCGGTCCGCCACCGGCGGCCCGCGGGCCTCCAATCAACACGGTGGCTTCGTGCGCAAGCCCCGTAGAGGGTGACCTGTCCGTGAGGCCCCTCATGTCAACGGTCTCCCGTCGGAAAGATCGGCCTGCCAACCCAGCCGGCTTGGCGCCAGTTCCGTGTCGCGTCCCAGGAACCTCATGCCGGCCAGCCACAACACGCCCGAGACGAGGAACATCACTCCGACAACGGTAAAGGCGACATTCATACTGTACCGGTCGCTCAGGATGCCAATAATGACAGGCGAAATCACGTCGCCAAAGGCGTGAATGATGAAGATGTTCACCGCGAAGCCGGCGGCCCGAAGCGAGGGATGTGTCACATTGGCCAAGACGGTGTTGGTTGGGCCGGTATTGAAGAAGAGGCAAAATGCCGTGATGAACAGGAACACCCAGATGAGCGGAAACGACGTATGGAGCACCGCCAGCATAAACGGAAAGCCCACCAGCATGGCCACGCCAGAAACCAGGAAGTACGAGCCGGAGAATCGCGGGCGAAGTTTGTCTCCGGCAATCCCGCCCAAGAGCGTCGCCGAGAGGCCCGCTACGCACGTGATGCCTCCGAAGATCACCTCCACCGGCCCAGTGGCGCCCGGCCTCTGCTCCAGGTAATAGGGCATCCAGAAGGCGATGCCGCCGATGGCGAAGGTCATGGCCGTCATGCCCAGGGTGCAG
>JBJKSV010000770.1:0-7128 GCA_046703605.1 Limisphaerales bacterium | reverse complement strand
ATGAAACGCCCGCCCAGCATAACGCGCGGATGAAGTGGTGGCGCGAAGCCCGCTTCGGCATGTTCATTCATTGGGGAGTCTATTCGGTTCCAGCGGGAACCTATGACGGCAAGCGGATTCCCGGCATTGGCGAATGGATCATGCACAACGCGAGGATCCCGGTGGCCGAATACCGCCAGTACGCCAAGCGGTTCGACCCGGTGAAGTTCAACGCGGATCAATGGGTTAGCCTGGCCAAAGAGGCGGGCATGAAATACATCGTCATCACTTCCAAACATCACGACGGCTTCGCCATGTTCGATTCCAAGGCAAGCGATTGGAATATCGTCAAGGCCACGCCTTTCGGCCGCGATCCGCTCCGGGAACTTGCCACGGCCTGCAACAAGCACGGCATCAAGCTCGGATTCTACTATTCGCAGGCCCAGGACTGGAATAATCCCGGCGGCGCGGCGGCGGGCGGGCACTGGGACAAGGCGCAGGATGGCGACATGACCGAGTACATCCGCAAGGTTGCGGCGCCGCAGGTTCGCGAGATCCTCAGCGACTACGGCCCCATCGCCGTGCTCTGGTTTGATACGCCGGTGAATATGACAAGGGAACGGGCCAACCTGCTCCTGCCCCTGCTGCGCCTTCAGCCCGGCATCATCTACAACAACCGGTTGGGCGGCGGCTACCGCGGCGACACCGAAACGCCCGAGCAGTATATCCCCGCCACCGGGTTTCCCGGACGCGATTGGGAGACGTGCATGACGATGAACGACACCTGGGGCTACAAGAGCTACGATAATGATTGGAAGAGCGCCGCCACCCTGATTCACAACCTGATCGATATCGCCAGCAAGGGCGGCAACTACCTGCTCAACGTCGGCCCCACCTCCGAGGGGCTGTTCCCCCAGGCATCAGTTGAGCGCCTGAAGGCCATCGGCAGGTGGATGAAGGTGAATCACGAGGCGATTTACGCCACCACGGCCAGCCCCTTCAAGCGCCTGCCCTGGGGGCGTTGCACCAAGAAGATCACCTCCAAGGGCGCGACGCTCTATCTCCATGTCTTTGCTTGGCCGAGCGATGGCAAACTTTTCGTGCCCGGCCTGAAGAACAAGGTGGAGAAGGCATACCTGCTTGCGGATGCGGGCCAGGAATCGCTCCCGAATGAAAGCAGCGACCAGGGCCTGACTATTTCCGTTCCTGAAACGGCGCCCGATCCCGTCTCATCCACTGTGGTTTTGAAGATCAATGGCCCGCTGGACATCGAGCAAGCCGGGATCGTTCAGGCCCCCGATGGCTCGGTCGGTCTGCCTGCCAGCGAAGCGCAACTGCACGGCGAAGGAATCCGGTATGAGTCCGGCGACCGCCGGGACAACATCGGTTATTGGCTTGACCCGGCGGACTGGGTAGATTGGGAGTTTAAAGTCACCAGGCCTGGCACCTTCGACGTGAGCACCGAGATTGCCGCCCCTGAATCCGCCGCCTTCATTGTGGAGGTGAGCGGCCAGAAGATAACGGGAAAGGCCCCGGTCACCGGCGATTTCGGCAACTTCCAGATTACCAAACTTGGCCAGGTGGAAATCCGCTCACCGGGCAAAGTGGTCTTGAGCTTTCGCCCGATCAGAGAGGGCTGGCATGCGCTCAACCTTAAGGCCGTCCGACTCAAAGTTGCCGGAGAGCAGTAGAAGACGCGCTGGGCCAGTTTTCTTGCCGATCATCGCGCAGACAACCGAAGGTCTTTGAGCGTCGGACAGGTCGCCGCCAACCGAAGCCAGCTTCGCAGCCGCTCCAGGTTCGTTTGCGCATCGACTCGCTCCCGCACCTCCTCCGGCACCGGCCCAAATCGCGTCTCCAAGAGTTCCAGCACCGCCTGCCGGCCAGCTATCACTCGCCCCCTCTCAATGCCTTGTTGGAGCCCCTTCTCAATCGCAAATCGTTCCACGCTCGTTACGTATGGCATATTCTGCTTCCTCTCAAATTCAAACAATTGCTTCTGGTACTCCGACTCCAGATCGTCCGGCAGTTTCACCAGCCAGTCCAAGAATCGCTGCAGCTCCAATATGTCCGCCTTCTTAAATCCGATCTCATACAATCGCCGCGTCAATTCCCACTTCAACACCCGCCGCCTCTCGGCGTCCTTGCCGGTCTGCTGCGCCGCCCAATTCGCCAGAATCACAATGGCCGCCGGCTCGCGGCTGGCCCGCAGGCCAGCCTCATCCGCCGTCAAATCTAACAGCTTGCAAACCGAAAAGTCAAACCGCACCCGCGTCCCCGGAAGGGCCAACTCGTAGTGCGTTGGCCGCCAGTTCGGGTCGGTGTCCGCCAGCACCGCCAGCGTAATCACCGGACGCCCATACACGTCCATCGCCCGGTAGTTGTACCGGTACAACCGCACCCCAAATTCCGGGTCGGGCCTGTGTTGGATTTCCACGTGCAGCAGAATCCATTCCTCGGAGCCATCCCGCAGCCACACCTTGATGAGCAGGTCCACGCACTTCTTGCCCGACTCCGCCCGACCGACAATTTTCTGCAATTCCTTGTCCAGGAATTCGGGTCGGCGGCGCCAGTTAATGGCCCGCTCGACTTTCGGAAAACAGAGCCGCATGAACGAGCGCAGGTAAAGCCTCCAAGCTTCCTTCCACGGGCTGTCGTATTCGGTGGTTTTGCTCACAGGTTCATAATCCCGGGGGCACAATGGCAGAGCGCGGCTACAAAGGTCAACCTCAAGGGCCCTGAGGCGCTCGCAGGGTCTTGGCGACCATCCACGATTGTCGCGGAACGAGCTGGAGGGTAGCTACTCCAGGCATCAGCCGGCACGTTCCAATGCGTATTCAGGGGTTGACGTTTGGGTCTTGGAGGTCCATTATGGGCCTCGTAACCCATTGAAACATATCGGAATGGACGTTTTGACCCAGATCCAGGCGGTGACCTTTGATGTAGGGGGAACCCTCATCGAACCGCACCCTTCAGTGGGCCACGTCTATGCCGAAGTCGCCGCCCGCCACGGCTGGGAAGGGCTTTCTGCGGAGGCTCTGACCCGCCGGTTCAAAGCCGCGTGGGGTAGCCGCCACCCCTTTCAGCACACGCGCTCCGAATGGGCCCGAGTTGTCGACGAAACCTTTGATGGTCTGGTCAACACGCCCCCGAGCCAGAGCTTCTTCCCGGAGCTTTTTGAACGCTTTGCCCAACCCGGCGCGTGGAGGGTTTTTGACGATGTCTTTCCCGCCCTTGACCGGCTGGCATCGCGGGGTCTGAAGCTGGGAATCATCTCCAACTGGGACGAGCGCCTCCGTCCGCTCCTTCACCACCTCAAGCTCGATACCTTCTTCGAGGTGGTCGTCGTCTCCTGGGAAATCGGCTTTAGCAAGCCCTCGCCCATTATTTATGAACAGGCCGTCCGAAAACTCGCCCTTGCCCCGCGCGCCATCCTGCACGTCGGTGACGACCCCGAACTGGACGTCTCGGCTGCCCGCGCCGTCGGGTTGGAGGCGCGTTTGCTCTCGCGCGCCCGCTTGATCCCGCTCGCTGGCCAAATCCATTCCCTGGAGAACCTGCGCGAGTTGCTCCCGCCCTCGTGACCGCGAAAACATGCCATGCTGACAGTGCCTTGGACAGACTGCAAAGAGGCCTCCGCAACGCGGGTTTGCGCGTCTCAACTCCAGGCCAAATCAAAAGCATCTCTTATGTCACAAATTACAGTGGTTTTCACCTTGAACACGCCAGCGGTTCAGTAACCATTGCTTATAGATGTTCTTCTCCTTAAAATCAGTTTAGATTTCTTGACCGCGCCCTCACAATCATTAGATTTCTTCCGTCGCGCCGTCCGGGCCGCCGGAGGCGCTTTTTGCAATGAACCTATTTGCGAACGTTTTTAAGTCGTCACTCGGCAAGAAGTACATCATGGCCGTCAGCGGGTGCCTGCTGTTCTTCTTTGTCATCGCCCACTTGGTCGGGAACTTGCAGGTGTTCCTCGGCGAGGAATATATCAACCGCTATGGGAATTTCCTCCAGACGAACTTCGAGATCCTGTGGCCGGCGCGGGTGATCCTCATCGTCCTTGTGGTGTTGCACATTTGGTCGGCGGCCGCCCTCTCGCTGGAGAATAAGGCGGCGCGTCCGGTCGATTACGCGGTGTATCGTCCGATTCGCTCCTCTTACGCTTCGCGGACGATGCTCATGAGCGGGCTCATCGTGTTTGCATTTATCATCTACCACCTCCTCCATTTCACCGCCCAAGTCAAATACATTAACCTGACCGGCCAGGATTTTAAGACCTTCATTGACCCGCAAGGTCGGCATAACATTTTTAAGATGATGGTGGTTGGTTTCAGCAATGGCTGGGTCTGTGCCTTTTACATCCTGGGGGTGGGGCTGCTTTGTCTGCACCTCAGTCACGGGGCCAGCAGCATGTTCCAATCCATGGGTTGGCGCAATGCCACCTACCGCAGATTTCTGGAGGTCGCCGCCAAAGTGGTTGCGGTCATCATTTTCCTCGGTTACATCTCCATTCCGGTGGCCATTCTCCTCGGTTACGGAAAGGCGGCCCTTCGTTGAAGCCCTTATTCTTGAGCAGTTTATGAATCTCGACTCCAAAATCCCGGGTGGCCCTCTCTCGGAAAAATGGGAAAACCACCGCTTCGACATGAAGCTGGTCAACCCGGCCAACAAGCGCAAATTCGAAGTTATCGTCGTAGGCAGTGGCTTGGCCGGGGCCTCGGCGGCGGCGTCGCTGGCTGAGTTGGGCTATCGCGTGAAATGCTTCTGCTTTCAGGACAGTCCGAGGCGGGCGCACAGCATTGCCGCGCAGGGCGGAATCAACGCGGCGAAGAATTATCAGAACGACGGGGACAGCGTTTTTCGTCTCTTTTACGATACGGTCAAAGGCGGCGATTTCCGCTCGAGGGAGGCCAACGTCTATCGCCTGGCCCAGGTCAGTAACAACATCATTGATCAATGCGCCGCCCAGGGTGTGCCCTTCGCCCGTGAATACAGCGGTTTGCTCGCCAACCGGTCTTTTGGCGGCGCCCAAGTCTCGCGCACCTTTTATGCCCGCGGTCAGACGGGCCAGCAACTCCTGTTAGGGGCTTACCAGGCGCTCGCGCGCCAAATCAGCCTTGGGACAGTGCAGATGTTCCCACGCACGGAGATGCTCGACCTGGTGGTGGTACAGGGACATGCCAAAGGCATAATTGCCCGCAACCTTCTCACCGGCGAAATCACCGCTCACGCCGCCGACGCCGTGGTGCTCGGCACTGGAGGCTACGGCAACACCTTTTTCCTTTCGACCAACGCCAAAGGCTGCAACGTCTCGGCCACCTGGCGGGCCTGCAAGAAGGGGGCGTTTTTTGCCAATCCCTGCTACACGCAGATCCACCCGACTTGCATCCCGGTGAGCGGCGAACACCAATCCAAGCTCACCCTCATGTCCGAGTCTCTGCGCAACGACGGGCGGGTGTGGGTGCCAAAGCGCAAGGAAGACTGCCCCAAGCCGCCAGGGTTGATTCCGGAATCGGACCGCGATTATTACCTGGAACGGAAATATCCGAGCTTTGGGAACCTGGCGCCTCGGGACATTTCGTCTCGCTCGGCGAAGGAGGTTTGCGATGAGGGGCGCGGTGTCGGGCCAGGAGGGCTGGGGGTCTATCTGGATTTTGCGGGTTCCATCAAGCGGCTGGGAGAGAACATTATCCGGGAGCGGTACGGCAACTTGTTTGACATGTACGAAAAGATCACCGGAGAGAATGCCTACAAAGTCCCGATGCGGATTTATCCGGCCGTCCACTACGCGATGGGGGGATTGTGGGTCGATTATAACCTGATGAGCAATCTGCCGGGGCTGTTCGTTATCGGAGAGGCGAATTTTTCGGACCACGGCGCCAACCGGTTGGGCGCCAGCGCGCTGATGCAGGGACTGGCCGACGGGTATTTCATCCTGCCCTACACAATCGGACATTACTTTGCCTCGGCCAAGATTCCCAGGCCTCCGGTTTCCGACCCCGAATTCAAGAAGTCGGAGGAGGATGTGCGTAACACGATCAGCAAACTCCTCTCAGTTCGCGGCAAGCGCACCGCCACCTCCCTGCACCGCGAGTTGGGCAAGCTCCTCTGGGAGAAATGCGGCATGGCCAGAAATGAAGCCGGGCTGCAGAGGGCCTTGAAGCGCATCCCGGAGCTGCGAGAGGAATTCTGGAAGAATGTGAATGTTGCTGGCGGCAGCGGCGACCTCAACCAGGCCCTGGAATATGCCGGGCGGGTTGCCGACTTCATGGAGTTCGCCGAAGTGCTCTGCTTCGACGCCCTCCACCGCCGCGAATCCTGCGGCGGGCATTTCCGCGAGGAGTTCCAGACGGCTGAAGGTGAGGCCCAGCGTGACGACGAGAATTTCGCTTATGTGGCGGCGTGGGAATATCAAGGCTCAGGCCAAGAGCCTGTGCTGCACAAGGAGCCGCTGGTCTATGAAGCAGTCCACATGAGCACACGGAGCTATAAATGAACCTGACCCTCAAAGTCTGGCGGCAGAAAAACGCCGCCTCGCCCGGCCATTTCGAGACCTACCAAGCGCGGGACGTCCTTGCGGACATGTCCTTCCTCGAAATGCTTGACGTCGTCAACGAGGACCTCCTTGCCCAAGGCAAGGAGCCGATTGCCTTCGATTCAGACTGCCGCGAAGGCATCTGCGGCATGTGCTCACTGGTCATCAACGGCATCCCCCATGGCGGCCAGCACGGCACTGCGACCTGCCAGCTTCACATGCGCCGCTTCAAAGACGGCGAAACCATTACCATCGAGCCGTGGCGCGCCAAGGCCTTTCCCCTCATCAAGGACCTTATCACCAACCGCAGCGCCTTTGACCGCATCATCCAGGCCGGGGGCTTTATCTCCGCCTACACCGGGGGCGCCCCCGATGCCAATGCCATCCCCGTCCCCAAAACCACCGCCGATGCCGCGATGGACGCCGCCGCCTGTATTGGCTGCGGGGCCTGTGTGGCGGTTTGCAAGAATGCCTCCGCCATGCTTTTTGTCGCGGCCAAAGTCTCGCATCTCAACCTGCTCCCGCAAGGCAAGGCCGAAAAGGACAAGCGCGTTTGGGCGATGGTCTCGCAGATGGACGAGGAAGGCTTCGGCAACTGCACGGTTACAGCC
>JBJKSV010000769.1:0-4403 GCA_046703605.1 Limisphaerales bacterium | reverse complement strand
TTGGCCGTGCTCAGGACCACAGGCTACCCGCAGCGGGAGGCAATTAGGCGCGGACGCCTGTGGGCGGGGGATTGATGGGATTCGCCTGATCTGTCCGATCCGTCTGGTGCGTCTGATCTGTCGGAGTTGCTCATAGGCCGCAGTTTTAGCCGAACTTGCGAGTGAGGCGGGCCTTGTGATACGCCGAGCGCTGCTCCGAACTCATTCTCTCGAAGTCGGGATGGCCGGAGGGCAGAACTGGCCAACCGGCGTTGGCCTGAGTTTGGGGCACAGGAGCGGCTGTGGCCTGAGCCTGACGCCGGGAGGAGCCGGCTTCCGCAGAAGCGAGGGGGTTATTCCGTATGGAGACAGAGGCGCGAGCGGCGGGACTGCCATGATAGCTCATTGCTTGATCGGTGAGTTCGAGGTCTTTCTCCAGTGGCAACCTCGGCTGGATCTGTTTAGCCTGAAGAACCCCATGGTAGGCGCGAACGGCTTCTTCGGGGTTGACTCTGCCCTCGGTGATAAGGCGGAGCATCTCAATGAACGCCAGTTGGTGCTCGGCATTGTT
The DNA here is from genome assembly GCA_046703605.1 of Limisphaerales bacterium. Lineage (GTDB taxonomy): Bacteria > Verrucomicrobiota > Verrucomicrobiia > Limisphaerales > UBA8199 > JAJYHY01. Next base: position 3,853 of record JBJKSV010000769.1, on the reverse strand, counting down.
GATCTTGCGTCCAAAGAGGGCAACCCGGGCGCCGTACTTTTGCGCGTCGTGAATGAGGCGGAAGGCGTCGTAGGTGGTGCCGGCGCTGCCGCCCAAAATGCCGACCACCAGGTTCGGATCATACTGAGCCAATTCCTCCATGGCCCGCGGCCCGTGATAGACGATTTTCAGGAACAGCGGACGCCCGGCCTCGGGGACACCCGCCAGGCTTCTCACGATATTGTCGTTGATGAATTCGCCGAGCTTTTCCGAGGCGATCCCGCTCTTAATGTTGGGATCAAAGACCTCGAGGAAGTAGCGGAACTTCTTGCGCTCGGCCTCCTCCCGGAAGGCCTTGAAGGCCAGCAGTGTCTCGCGGTCCCGGTCCAGGTCGTTGACAAACGTGACGGAATAAAGGCCGAGGTTCGCTCCGGGGAAACCGTCTGTGGTGCGGTCGCACTCGATCTTGCCGCACTGAATATAATCAATGGCGGCGGTGCGGAAGGGTTGGGCGGGTTCGCTGGTGTAGCAGCCGTGGCGGACGGCCCAGACATCGGTGGCATCGTTGGCACGGGCGGCCGGTGTCACGGGTGAATTGGCGAACAAGCCCTCCTTGATCGTGAGCTGATCGTTCACATAAGCCGACATGAGCATGAGATCCACCAAGCCCTGGTGGACAACCTCGCGGATGACGTCGAGGAATTCGGGCAGGTTGCGGTAACCATACTCGGAGCGACTCCAAATCTCGGGCGAGAAGCGCGCGGGCCGTTCGCCCCGCACCGAGAGATACGAACGCGGACCCGGGGCGCGCACGCCGAAGGCCATGTCCGCATCTTTGGCGTCCGCGATGATAAACGCGCGCGAGGCGGGATTGGCCTTGATATCGGCGAGCTTGCGGTCCAGCGATTTCATCTTCAGCCCCCGACCTTGGAGAGCGTCTCTTTGAGGGCGCGGGCAGATTGTTGCAGAGCCATCAACTCCTTAGGCCAGAGCTTGATTTCAACCTGCCGCTCCACTCCCTTCCGGCTCACAACGGACGGCACACTCAGGCAGACGTCGCGAATGTCATAGGCTCCTTGCAACAGTGAAGAAACTGGCAGGAGGGCCTTCTTGTCCAGCAGAACGGCATGCACGACTTCGCGAATGGCAATCCCGACCGCCCATCCGGCGCCGCCTTTCTTCTTGATGACTTCGGCGCCGCTGCCTTTGGTGCGCTCGAAGACGGCGTTTTGGAAGGCCGGCGTGCATTGGGGAAGCCCGGCCAGCGGCAAGCCGTTGACCGAGGCGCTGGACCAGATCGGGGTCATCGAATCGCCGTGTTCGCCGAGAATGAGAGCTTTGACTTGAGAAGGCGCCAATCCCAGCTCCTGGGCGATAAAAGAACTGAAGCGGGCGGTGTCGAGCATCGTCCCAAGGCCATAGACCTGCTGCGATGGCAGATCCAGCCGCTGAACAGCAAGCCGCGTGAGGATATCCACCGGGTTGGAGACCACGAAGACTTGGGCGTCCATTCGCATTCCCGCAGACTTGATGCTGTCGAGAATCTGAACGAATAGACCGACGTTTCGGTTGATGAGGTCCAGGCGCGATTCATCCGGTTTGCGTCGCAGGCCCGCGGTGATGAGGAACAGGTCGCTGTCGCTCGCCTTCGAATAGTCGCCTGCGTAGATCTTCTGCTCGCCCGCGAACGCACTGCCATGGAGCAGGTCGAGGGCCTCGCCCTCAGCCGCGCTTTGGTTGGCGTCCAGGATTTGAATTTCCGTTACCAGGCCGGAGCACTCCAGCGCATAAGCTGCGCAGGCGCCCACGCGGCCACCGCCGCCAATAATGGTTACTTTCATGGGGCTCTATTTGAGCGTGGACAGCGAGGCGCTGCCAGACATGATTTGATCGGTTATCGCTTGGACCAGCGCCTCCGCTTCGGGGTCCGGCGCAACGGGCGTGACGGCCTGCGCGCCACCATTGCCCACGGCACAGGTTACCCCCGGCCGCCAGCCTTCATTATCGCAAAGCTCGCATTCCTTAAGACCGAAGCGCGGGTCAGGAATCCCCAAGCCCTGTTTAATCTTGAGCAGGTCCTGCAGTTGCGTGGGACTCATGGTGTTGACCGGCTTGCCGAGCTGCGAGGCCACGAGGACCGTCCGGCAGTAGGCCTCAAGAATCTCCATCTTGAAATAGGCGTCCTCGACGTTGTTATGGCTCCAGGTCACGACCCCATGATTGGCCATAAGGATCGTGTTGTGCTTATCAACGAGGTCGGCCACGAGTTTGCCCATCTCCGGCGTTCCAGGAGTCCGATAGGGGGCAATCGCGACTGAAGCGAAAACCTCAAATTCCGGGATCATGCATGTGGGCGGCTGCACGCCCGCGACAGCGAACGCGGTGCTGTAGGGCGGATGACAATGCACCGAGGCCACCGCGCGGGGTTGCCGCTTCATGATCTGCAGGTGCATCAAAATCTCACTGGTCCGCTTCATTGTCCCGGCCAACTGGTTGCCGTCGAGATCGACCAGGCATAGGTCTTCGGACTTCATAAAGCCCTTGGAGACCAGGGTAGGCGTGCAGAGCACCACGTCTTCAGCAACCTTGACCGCGATGTTGCCCCCGTTGCCGTCCACATAAGCCCGCTGCCAAAGACGCCGGCCGATGTCGCAGATCTGCAGCTTCAACTCCTGGATCTTCGGCGAATTCAAAAAGGCCTCCAGCTCCGGCCTCGGACTCTTCGAGGTCACAGGTTTGGCGGGCGCCGGTGATGGGCGGCCTTCGGCGACGCCGGGCCGGGCCGCGCCGTTTTCCAGGTCCCGCAGGAAGTCACGCGCGGATGGAGTCAGCAACGCATCGGGCGGCAAGGACGCCACGCCCTGGCCGTTGCGGACCATCTCCTCCAGGTCTCTAAGGCTGATAACAGTTTTCATTGGCTTAATGGGTGATAGAAGATTTCATCGACGAGCGCCGCATTGATGGCATCCACTGGCGTGGGCTTCTCGAATGGGCAGGAGGCTTCGCGGCCCTCGACGAACCCGATCGTCTGGCCAACCCCGCCCCCCAGGTCGTCATAAACCACCAGGCTCGGCTCCCGGCTGAGCGCGACCGGTTGTTGGGCATCATGTGGAAAATTCTCACGGCTAAATGGCGAGATGACAAGCCAGCGGGCGCCTTCTAATGCCGGCACCGTGGCGCTGAGCGTGACGCGCCCAATGACTCTTCCCAATCTCATGCCGCCTCCTTCTCATCGACAAGGCCGACGATCATCCAGCGGGCGGGGCTCTTGTCGTCCCCCACGGCCTTGCGCGCGGCCAGGCCGTCCGAGGAAATAACAACTTGTTGATGGAGGCCCGCGCCGTGCGGGTCAATCGCAACCTGTGGAACCCCTTCCGGTTTCCCCGCTGCGCTGATCGGCTGGCAGATAATCAGCCTCCAGCCGTTGAAGCTTGGGTGCTTCCGGGTGGCGGTTACGTTGCCTTCGACGCGGGCTAAAAACATGCAAAAACCTAATAAATCCTCAGGTTATCAACCATCACGCACCTTCGGACTCGTGTGAAGGTGCGCGGGTTGGTGACGCCTTCGCCGGTGGGCGTGGCGATGGAGTAGCTCAAATAACCCTCGCCGCCCAACCCGAGACCAGCCATGCACGGGCCGTTCTTGATGAACAGGGTCGTGTCCAAGGCGCGCGCCATAGCCGTCATGTTCTCCACATCGTGCGAGTGGATAATCGAGGTGTGCTTGTAGTTATGTTCGGCCGCCAGTGCCGCCTCGACTCCCTCTTCCACGGTTTTAACTCGCACCACAGGAATGAACGGCATCATTTGCTCTTCCTTTACGAAGGGATGGTCCCTATCGGTCTCAGCAAACAAAAGCTCGGTCTTTTCGGGAA